>NZ_JACALO010000017.1:0-62998 GCF_030328185.1 Empedobacter sp. 225-1
TGAGCCCGATACAATATCGAACTCATTTTTATAATTATTAATTTTTAATCTGTCCAAACTTTTGGGTGCAGTCTATAAAGTGGCTCTTTTTTTGTAACTTTTCAGAATTATTAATCAACATCAATGGAACTATATTATTCTTTTTCGGTTCTTATTGTTCTTGCAGCATTATTTTCTTATGCGAATCTTCGATTCTTGAAATTACCAGGGACAATTGGAATTATGATTATCGCAATGCTTGTTTCTGTCGCCATTCGTCTTTTAGGTGATAGTTATTTTCCTGATGCAACAAAAGACTTTTTTCAATTATTTAAAAGCCTTGATTTTAATGAAATATTAATGGGAGCAATGCTTAATTTTTTGCTTTTTGCAGGTGCAATGCACGTTAATATTCTTGATCTAAAAAGTTTGAGGTGGACTATTGCGACCTATGCTACAATTTCGGTAGTGATATCTGCCTTTATCATTTCAGCAATTTTATATTACATCGCACCATATTTCGGTATACAAATTCCGTATATCTATTGTTTGTTATTCGGAACATTGATTTCTCCAACTGATCCAATTGTCGTTTTAGGAATTTTAAAACAAGCAAAAGTTCCTAAAATTATCGAAACAAAAATTACAGGAGAATCGCTATTTAATGATGGTGTAGCAGTTGTAATGTTTGCTGTAGTTTTACAAATTGCAACTAATCCAAACTTTGATGCAGATTTTGTAAGTGTTTCTAAGTTATTTTTAATGGAAGCAGGTGGAGGAATTATACTTGGACTTTTATTAGGTTTTACAGCTTCCAATTCGATGAAAAAAATCGATGATTACAAAGTTTCAGCTCTGATTACACTATCTATTGTAATGGGAGGATTTTTAATAGCTAAAGAACTTCATGTTTCAAGTCCATTGGCAATGGTAATTGCTGGTTTAATTATCGGTAATTATGGAAAAAAAGTCGCAATGAGCAAAACTACTCAAGATTATCTTGCTAAATTTTGGGAATTGATCGATGAAATTATGAATGCAATTTTATTCCTTTTTATTGGTTTCGAATTGTTATTAATAGAAGATTTGATGGGGCAGATTTTACTTGGAGTCGTAGCTATTTTTATTGTTTTATTATCGCGAATGTTATCCATAATAATTCCGGCGCGTACTATTTTACGAAAGAACACCTATTCAAGAGGTTCGTTAATTGTATTGGTTTGGGGAGGAATTCGTGGTGGAGTTTCCATTGCATTAGTACTTTCGATGCCAAATTCTGAATGGAAAGATTTATTATTAGAAATTACATACATCGTTGTTTTATTCTCGATCGTTATACAAGGTTTGACTGTTGGTAAAGTCGCAAATCGTGTATTAAAGGAAGAGGTAGATGAAGCAAATAAAGAAGAAATGGATGAATATCTTCATTCGTCAAAATTATAGATCTGAAAAATATATTAATTAAACAAACAAGCGCATCTATGGATGCGCTTGTTTGTTTAACAGAAGTTTAGAAATTAAAAAGATCTAGTTCGTGAATTAATTTCTATTTTTAATAGAAATAAGTTTAAACCAACAAAATGAAACTAAAAGATTTATCCAATCAACTCGAAATATCTTTAGGAAGTTTACAGAATTTTATCAATGATTTTAATATTGATTTGAGTTTTTGTATTGACGAAAATTTTAATGTCACTGAAGAATTTATTGATTTTTCCGAGAAGAATATTGATTTTTTGAAAAAATATGCTGAAGATCATTCGAAAGAAAAGACGATAGAAGAAATCGCAAAAACGATAGGAGCCAAAGAAGAAGAAGTGCTTCATTTTTTTGTTTCGAATGGAATTCCTGCTGAGGTTGCTAAACAAATGAAAACAGCTGTTTCGAGCTATTTGATTCATTCATACATTGGAGGAAAATATCCATTTATAGAAAAAGCTTTTCCTCAATGTGAAGATTTTTCTGGAAAAAGTTTAGTCGGTTACACAGATTTGTATTTTTATTTAACCGATATGTTGGATCCTTTTATTAGCAAAGATCAAGTAAAAAGATGGGGAATTTCTAAACCTGCTGGACTTGTTTTATATGGACCTCCGGGAAGTGGAAAAATTTATTGGGCAAGAAAAATAGCAGATATGATTGGCTACGAATTTGTTCATGTTTTTAACGACTATTTAATTGGAAATTTTGATTCTAAGAAAAATAAATTTTCTGATTTTTTATCAAAGAAAATGAATCAACCCAATACACTTTTGTTTATTGATTCGTTTGATGAATTGTTGCATTCTTCGTCTGATAACAGTATTTCTCCAGAAATGATAGATTTATTTTATTCAGTTTTGAGACATATTCAGAAAAACGATAGACAAGAATTATTGATTGTTGGAGCGGTCGAATCATTGTCTATTTTGAATGATGAAATTGTAGCTCCAGGACGTTTTGATATGCATATTCCAATTTTTCCACCAACTTTAGATGAACGAATTCAATTGATTTTACATCATTTAACGGCTAATTTAGCCCTGGACTCTCCATTGTTAACTATTTTGAAAAACCAAAATGCATTGAACAAAGATTTTTGGACTCCTTATGCTGCAGAAATGAGATTGTTTTCGAATACAATGTTGATCGATTTTACTCAATCCTTAAAAAAACGTTTGTATGCTTTGTTTAGAAAAGATGAAACGAAAAATATTATGATGACAGAAAAGGTTTTGTTTTCAGCTTTTCAGGAAGCAAAGTCAAAATTAACACCAGATTATTTGAGACATTGTGCAATTTTTGTGAATGAGGCTCAGCAAAATGTTGGACAAGATTTTCCGCATCGTTTGATTGAATTGAATGCAGATTTAGAGTTTTATTTAACGACAAAAGAAATACCAATCACAAAAATTGGTTTCAAACAAAGTGATGAATCAGTTGATTTAAATACAAATCAATCCTCAGTAGAAAATAATGAAGTATAAAAAAAGCTCCCAAATTTGGGAGCTTATATTTCTAAAAAACTAAATCGTTTTAAATTTTAATAATAAAATATTGCCTTTGTAAAGATGTAATTCCTTTCCAGAAATTTCATAGCGATTTACGTTTTTCAACATGGATAAAAATGCTTTTTCTTCATTCAAATTTGGACAAGCTATTTTTGTTTCAGAAAAATTCACAAAACTTGTCACCTCTCCAACTTTTGTAATAGAAGCGTTGAAATTGTTGCAACCCGCAAATCCACTTACAGTAGAATTCGCTTCGTCAATTAGTATCATCACATCTTTTTCGTACAAACCTTTTACGGTATTATTGTCATTCATCAAATACCAGTTTTGATATGAAATCGAAACATCTGTTTTCGATTTTAATCTTGCAGTGTTAGTTGTAGAACAAGACGTCGCTACAAAACTCATTAAGATAGTTGCTGAAATTAGGGTTACAATCTTTTTCATTTTTCGGAATATTTTATCTCAACTCAACGTTGAATTTTTCTTGATACAATTTGATTAATTTATTCATTAAACCATCAATTTCTTGATCGTTCAATGTTTTATTTTCGTCTTGAATCATAAAACTTAACGCATATGATTTTTTACCAGCAGGTAATTTATCACCTTCGTAAACATCGAATAAATTAACCGCTTTCAATAAGTTTGTTTTAACTTCTTTCGCTGCTTTAAAAAGTTCTTCGTACTTCACAGTAGAATCAATTAGCAACGCTAAATCTCTACGAGAACCAGGAAATTTAGAAATTTCTTTGTATTTTAAATCGTGTTTGTTTGCCAAATCAATCATTGTATTCCAATTTAATTGTGCAAAGAAAACATCTTGATTTACACCTAATTTTTTCGCTAATTTTTTGTTGATGATTCCAAGCTTTCCTAATGACTTTTCACCAGAAATAAATTCAATTCCATCCAAGAAATTATCATCTTTTGCAGGAACTTCATCCATTACTTGAATATCTAATCGAACAAAAATTTGTTTGATTAATCCTTTTATATCAGCAAATGAAGCTTTACGTAAATTTCCAGTCCAAGATTCGCTATTAAAGTTTCCTGAAAGAACGATTCCTAAACATTTATTTTCTTCATAAATACCATCAATTTTACGGTAAATATTCCCGAATTCGAATAATTTAACATCCGAATTACGACGGTTAATGTTGAACGCTACATTTTCTAATAATCCATTCAATAATGTACGGCGCATAACTGCTAAATCAGCTGAAAGCGGATTTAACATGGCAACACTTTCTCCTTCTGGATAAAAGAAAACTTCTTCGTATTCTTTTTTCGTTAATGAGTTATTCATCGCTTCATTAAATCCGAAAGAAATCAGTTGACGTGCAATAAAATCTTCTATTTTATCTGGGCTAACTTTTTGATTTGGAACGTAAGAAAAAGAGAATTTAGAAGGGATTTCGATGTTGTCATACCCATAAATTCTCAAAATATCTTCGATCAAATCCACATCACGTAAGACATCTACACGATAAGCAGGAACTTCTAAATTTAAAACGTCATCATTTTCTGATAAGATTTTGATTTCTAAGTTCTCTAAAATTGTTTTGATTTTAGCTTCAGGAATTTCAACGCCTAATAATTCGACAACTTTTCCTAAACGTAATTTTACGTTAAAGTTATCTATTGGATTTGCGTAAATATCATCAATATTTGAAGCAATTTCTGCTCCTGTAATTTCAACTAACATCAACACTGCTTTTTTCAATGCATCAACTGTGATATTAGGGTCAATTCCACGTTCAAAACGGAAAGAAGCATCTGTATTCAATCCATGTGCTTTTGCACCTTTACGAATTGTTACAGGCTCGAAATAAGCTGATTCTAAGAAAATAGAAGTTGTTGTTTCAGAAACGCCTGAATCTTTTCCTCCAAAAACTCCCGCAATACACATTGGATTGTTTTCGTTGCAAATCATCAATTCGTGTCCTTTTAATGTTCGCTCAACGCCATCTAAAGTAGTGAATTTTGTTCCTTCAGCTAATTTCTGAACAATGATTTTATTTCCTTCAATTTTATCAGCATCAAAAGCATGTAAAGGTTGACCTAAATCGTGTAAAATATAATTGGTAATGTCCACAACATTGTTAATTGGAGATAATCCAATGACTTTCAAACGATTTTTTAACCAATCAGGTGATTCGGTAACTTTTATATTTTTCAAGTAAACACCAGCATAACGCGGTGCTGCTGCTGTATCTTTTACTTCGATAGAAATTGGGTTTTGACCTAAATCCGTTGTAGGATAATTAGATACATTATACGTATTGAAGGTAGAGTCAATTTTACGTGTTTTAAGCGCTGCGTGTAAATCACGAGCAACACCAAAATGAGACATTGCATCTGCACGATTTGGTGTTAAACCAATTTCTATTTCATGGTCAATTTCATCATTTTTTCCGAAAAGATCAAATGTAGAAGTACCTGGTTTTAATTCTTCTGGTAAAACTAAAATTCCAGAATGATCAGTACCGATTCCTAATTCTACTTCAGAACAAATCATTCCAAAAGATTCTTCACCACGAATTTTAGCTTTCTTAATTTTAAAATCTCCATCTGGAGAAGGTAAAACTGTTCCGACAGTTGCTACAGGTACATTTTGTCCTGCTGCAACATTAGGAGCACCACAAACAATTTGTGTTTCTTTTCCGTCTCCTAAATCTATTTTAGTAACTTTTAATTTATCTGCATTTGGATGAGGTACAGCTGATAAAACTTTACCAACTAATACAGTTTCCAAGTAATTTTTAGCGCCACCTACTTGTTCTACTCCTTCTACTTCTAAACCTGTACTTGTTAGTGTAGCAGATACTTCATCAAGTGTTATATTAGTATCAATGTAGGTTTTTAGCCAATTGTATGAAATTTTCATTGTATTGTAAAAATGAATTTTATGTATTCTTGTTCATTATGCGTTAAGCATAACTGGCATAACTAACATTAAGATTTCTTCGCCATCCTCAAGTCCATCAACCGGTTTGATGATTCCTGCGCGATTTGGTTCAGACATTTCTAATGTTATTTCTTCTGATTGTAAATTATTTAGCATTTCAATTAAGAAACGAGAATTGAAACCGATTTGTAAGTCAGTTCCGTTATAATCACAAGGAAGTCTTTCTTCTGCTTTGTTTGCAAAATCGATATCTTCCGCAGAAATTGTTAATGAATTTCCGACTAATTTTAATCGAACCTGATTGGTAGTTTTGTTCGAGAAAATAGCCACTCGTTTTAATGATGTTAAGAATAAATTTCTGTTAATCGTTAATACGTTTGGATTTTCTTTTGGAATTACGGCTTCATAATTTGGATATTTACCATCAATTAAACGACAAGTAAGCACGATATTCTGAAAAGAGAAACGTGTATTTGTATTGTTATATTCGATGATCACATCGTCATTATTTCCTCCTAAAATATTTTTCAATAAGTTAAGTGGTTTTTTTGGCATTATATAATCTGCAGCTTGTAAATTGTCTAAACCATTGCGTGTATATTTCACCAAACGATGGGCATCTGTTGCAACAAAACGAAAAATATCTGCACTTGCTTGGAAGAAAACTCCCGTCATAATAGGACGTAATTCGTCGTTTCCAGTCGCAAAAATTGTTTTGATAATTGCTTCTGATAAAATGCTTGCACTAAGTGTTGTAGAACTTGCATCTTCTATATCTGGTGTTTGTGGATATTCGTTTGCGTCTTCAAATGCTAACTGATAATTTCCTTGTTCTGAAACAATTTCCAACGTATTTCCTTCTTTCTGGATAAAAGTAAGTGGTTGAGCTGGAAAAGTTTTCAACGTATCTGTTAAGATTTTTGATGGAATAGCAATTTTTCCGTTGTCATTAGATTCAACTTCTAACGTCGTAGAAATAGTCGTTTCCAAATCAGAACCTGTGATCGTTAATTGGCTACCGTCCAATTCGAATAAAAAATTATCAAGGATTGGTAAAGTATTATTAGAGTTTATTACTCCTCCGATTAAGTTAACATTTTTTAATAACGTGTTGCTCGATACAATAAATTTCATATGAAGAATCTTTCCTTAAAATATCTAACAAATGTAATAAATAATCAAGTAAAAAACTCATACCTATACATTAAATATTATATCGAAGGGTTTGTTGTTGATAATCAATTAGAAAGCTGATTGTTAAAAAAATATTTTTATTTGTATCAATTTTCTTTGATTAAAAAACTTTTCGACCTTAAATTTGTCTGGTATTTATAGATATTTAACAATTATTAGGGGCTTTATCTCATCTAAAAAGAGTAATTTAATTTCAAATATAAACTGCAATGAAGATCGAATTAAATTTAGAAGGAAAGAATGGCGTTTTTGTTATGACTGACGATAACAACAAAGAGGTAGGAGAGCTTACTTTTATGTTGAAAGAGGAACAAATGATTGTCAATCATACTGGTGTTAATCCTGAATTGAGAGGGAAAGGTTTAGCCGAAAAATTAGTGTTAGAAGCTGTAAAATACGCAAGAAAAAATCAGTTGAAAATCATACCGTTTTGTAGTTATGTAAGTGTTTACATTGGTAAGCATCCCGAGGTACAAGATGTAATTTAAAAAATTATGAATTTAAAAAAAGTTTTCGAACACAATCAAGAATGGGTAAATAAACGTTTAGGTCAAGATGAACACTATTTTGATAAACTTTCGGCAGGACAAAATCCTGAAATTCTTTATATTGGTTGTTCGGATAGTCGTGTTACAGCGGAAGAATTATTAGGTGCTGAACCTGGAGAAGTCTTTGTTCACCGTAATATTGCAAACATGGTCATTAGTTTGGACATGAACACAACGTCGGTTTTGGCTTATGCGGTAGAGCATTTAAAAGTGAAACATATTGTAGTTTGTGGGCATTACAATTGTGGAGGGATTAAATCTGCCATGATTCCAAAAGATTTAGGAATTATGAATCCTTGGTTAAGAAATATACGAGATGTGTACCGTCTACATTCAGAAGAATTGAATGCAATTGAAAATGAAGGAATGCGTTACAACCGTTTAGTAGAGCTAAATGTACAAGAACAATGTGTCAATGTGGTTAAAAATCCTTTCGTGCAACGCGCCATGGAAAACGGATTAATTGTACACGGTTGGGTGTTCGATTTGTTTACAGGGAAATTAATTGATCTGAATCTTAATTTCGATTTAATTCTTGAAAACATCAAAGAAATTTACGATATCAACGAATAGCTTTTAACATTTTATTAAGTTTGGTATAATAATTGTCTTTTTACGTTGTTAACCAAACTATATCAATGAGTAAGAACCGTTGGATAAAAAAAGTAAGTATCGCGCTAATATCTATTATTGCGATACTTTTTATACTTAGTTTTTATATTACTTATTTTCTCAATAATCGTCTCCCAAAAATTATTGCCGAAAAAAATGATACAGCTTACAATCTGACCTACGAAGATTTAAGTTTCTCTATCTTTAATTCGTCTCTTTCACTTAAAAATGTCGAAGTATCTCCTAAAGATTCTTTGATGATAAAGGATTCTATCGAAGCAACCGGAAAAGTTAAAGAGATTAAAGTAGTTGGTATCAATTTTTTCAAGTTAATCACCCAAAAAGAAGTTGCTGCACTTTCGCTCAATATCCACCATCCTTCAGTCAATTATTACTTAAAAGAAAAAAAAGATTCCGTCAAAAAAGATACGATTCATTCAAAAGTTGGACAAAGCATTGATGTGTCTAATGTAAACATTAAAAACGGCGAATTTAACTTGTATTCACAATCAGGAAAAAGACATCTCGCAAATGTTTCTAATTTTGATATTGATTTTGATGGCGTTCGTTTCAACGAAAGAACAATCAATAAAAAAATACCATTTAAATACGCTGCTTTTGACATCAAATTAGATTCGATGTTTTTTGTATTGAAAGAGAAACAATTAATTCGAGCAAGAAAAGTTCAGTTTAATCAAACCGATTTTGAATTGGATGATTTTTCGATGAAACCACTTAAAATGAATGGGAAATTATATGTTCCAAATGATTCAGAAAATGATTTATTGGACATAGCATCTCCTTTGCTTTCACTTTCTAATATGGATTGGGGATTTACTTCGGAAGATAAGTTGTATTTTAAAACGGATTTAATTAAATTCAAACAACCACGAATTACCATTATTCAAGCAAAATCTGAAAATAAGATAGCCGATAAATCAGTCAAAAAAGTTACCCTAAAAACAGATGATGCTGAATTGATCAACATCAAAAAACTGCAAATAGAAAATGGAAAAATTCGTTCACTTTTTTCGAACGCAACAACTGTAAAATATGCGGTGAATAATGTTGTGTTGAATATTGAAGGAATAAAAATGAACGAATTAACGCGCACCAATGAAATACCTATTGATTATAAAACGTTTCGTATAAAGTTAGATTCGATGTATTATCGCTTAAATGAAATGCATACGTTAACGGCTTCTAATTTTGATTTTACAGAAAAGAAATTGATTCTGAAAAACTTTAAAATGAAACCAATGATCTCTAAAAATAAATTCAATAAAAATCACACAAAATCAAATACGTTATTGGATGTTGAAGCACCTATTTTAACCTTAAATAAGATCAGTTGGGGAATGAAAAATGGTGAATTTTATTTTCATACGAATTCAATCAAATTGGATGAGGTAAATGTGAAAATTATCGATCAAAAAAATCAAAAAAATATAGCGAAGAAAGCTGAAAATGCAACTCAAAAATTTTTAATCAATTTCAATCTTGGTGTAGATACAATTCAAATTAAACAATCTCGATTTATCGCTTCGCAAAAGTTTGATTTGAATCATGTTAATTTGACTATTTTAGGTCTGAATAATGAGTTTGGGAGAGAACTTCGAATTAATCATATTCTTTTCAAAAATCCAAAATTCACGATTTATGGTCAACCTAGACGTGTTGCTCAGCGCGAAGGAGAAACTTCTAAGGCATTTAATGATATTATAAAAGTAGATAAGGTTTCGTTGGTAAATGGTCATTTGGAGGTGATTCCTTATCAACAAAAAATACCAACCTTATCCTTGAAGCAAATTCAATTGGTATTCGATCAGATCAATGTAGATCCAAAAACGATTCAAGAAGCCATACCTTTTTCCTATCATTCAGTTTTATTAAAATCTTCAGGAATAGAGTATGATTTAGGAAAAACCTATCAATTAAATACGGGAGCATTACAATTTTACAACGGGAATTTAACGTTAAATCAAATGAATTTAACACCGAAAGTTTCTCGAAAGGCGTATACAGCATCTTTGCAAAAACAAGCAGATTTGTACACCGTTTCTGTCAATCAAATCAATGGAAATGGTATAAAGTGGGGAATTTCGCCCTCAAAAGATTTCTTTTTGAAAGCGAATCAATTGAAATTAAATCAACTTTATGCAAATATTTACAGAAGTTTAGTTCCGCCTGATGATACAAAACGTAAAACAATGTTTTCAGAAAAATTACGGGAGATGAAGTTTGATTTAGGTGTAAAGGAATTGCAATTGGTGAATTCGAAATTGGAGTATGAAGAAGAAACTGAAAAAAGTATCGGAACTGGAAAATTAACTTTTTCGTCGATAAATACAACCGTTAAAAATGTCAATTCTGGTTATCGTAAAAAATCATTACCAGATGTCAATGTTGATTGGCGTTCCGAATTTATGAAGGGAGATTTGCGTGCGAATTGGACATTTAATCCTATGAATCGTGCTGAAAAATTTAATATTAAAGGCGGCATAACAAAACTACCTGCAAAAAATCTCGATCCTTTTGTAAAACCATATCTTAAAGTTTCTGTTGATGGATTTTTTAATCAAATAAAATTCGATTTTGATGGAAATGATAAAGTTGCAAGTGGTAATTTTGGAATTGATTATCAAGATTTGAATGTAAATGTTTTGCGAGATGATGGATCGAAACGCAAGCTTTTATCAGCAGTTGGAAATACAGCAATTAAAAATAATTCGCGAGGAGAAATGCGAGAAGAAAAAGTAGAAAATGTTGAACGAAAACAGGATAAATCATTTTTTAATTTCTTTTTAGCTTGTATCTTAGACGGTCTTAAAAAAGCACTTTTAATTATTTAAGAAAATGAAAAGAACAGTCTTCATTACCGGAGCAACATCTGGCATAGGAATGGCGACAGCAAAGAAATTAGCACCAAATTACCGTTTAATTTTATGTGGACGTCGTCAAGAACGATTAGATGAAATTCAAGCAGAATTGAGTCAACTAACTGAAGTGAAAACCATTCAATTTGATGTTCGTAACAAAGAAGCTGTTTTTCAAGCAGTAGAAAGTTTAGAGAACGAATGGAAAAATATTGATGTGTTAATTAATAATGCAGGAAATGCACATGGGTTAGCACCTTTCGACTCTGCTGATGTAGAGGATTTGGAAGCAATGATTGATATCAATGTTAAAGGATTAATTTATGTTTCTAAAGCGATTATTCCATTGTTAAAACAATCAAATCATGCACATATTGTCAATCTTTCTTCAATCGCAGGAAAAGAAGTTTACCCTAATGGTGGCACATATTGCGCGTCTAAAGCAGCAGTAGAATCGTTGAGTAAAGGAATGCGTTACGATTTGTTGCCTTACGGAATAAAAGTTTCAAATATTGCGCCTGGAGCAGTAGAAACAGAGTTTTCTTTGGTACGTTTCAAAGGCGACGAAGAAAAAGCAGACAATGTATACAAAGGATTCGAGCCTTTACAAGCAGAAGATATTGCAAATACAATCGAGTATTTATTGCAACAACCAGAACATGTGCAAATTGCAGATGTGACTATTTTTCCAAAAGCTCAAGCTGGTGGAACAGTTATTTTAAAGAAATAATTTTTATTTGATCATAATTTTTTAAAATGAAAAGCCTCTAAAACAGAGGCTATTCATTTTAAATCCTATTTTGTTCTGCTGTTTTTTGAACTTGTTTCGCATCCTTTACTTTCTGATTTCCGAAATTGTATTTCAAATTCAACATAAAATATTGTGTGTCGCGATAATCTTTGAAAACCTGATTCTGATTTGCATATTTTGTTGAAATAGTATTGCGATCAGTTCTGAAAATATCATTAAATGTTAAACCTATTTCGAAACGTTTGTCCCATATTTTTTTATTCAAAATTAAGTAGGTATTTTGGGAAGAGCTGATGTTAAACGAACCTTGAATTGCTTTTGAATTGTATTGATAGCCAGCTGAAATGTTAAAGGTTTTTTCTTTATCCAAATCCAGTTGTGTATTCAAATTCAAGTGATAAAAAAATACTTCATTTTTATATTGTTGTTGTTCTGGTCCAAAATAATAGTTTTGATTGTATTCGCCCATTGCAAAGAAATTTAGTTTCCACCACGACTTTAGATTGAAATTTTTCGAAAAATTTGCTCCAAAAGCTTCTCCATTTTTGATGTTCGTAAAATGATAAACCGTTTCGAAAGTTTCAGGATTTTGAATTGAAATTTCCATTGCAGGGTCTTTCTCATAGCGATAATACATTTCAAAATTCCAATCTTTTAAAGTGTAAGATAAACTCAAATTGTGAATAATCGTAGAAACTGCGTTTGCATCGCCTTGAAAATATGAAAATAGATTGTAATACGATTTCGAAGGATTCAAGAAATTATAATTTGGTCGATTAATTCTTTTGCCATAATTCAAACCAATTTGTCCTGCGTTTTCAAAACTGTACATCAAATATATTGTTGGAAATAAGTCTGTATTTGTTCGTTTATTATGATTAATTGGGTGATCAGAAATCGTATTAATCCAAGTTGTTTCAGTTCTCAAACCAGCTTTTGCTTCCCACTTTTTCCAGTTGTAATTTCCAGAAAGATATAAAGCAAAAATCTGTTCTTTGTAATTAAAAACATTACTTTTTTCGGGTTGATATTCGATTTGATTTTGAATTGATTCAAAAAAATCTAAATCATTGTCATTTTTCACAAAACTATGTTTTGCTCCAGCCTCCAAACCAAAATTTTCATGAGTTAAACTATAATCAATTTGAGTAGAAAATAAATTCAATTTTTGAAGTGCAGTACTTAAAAAACGGTTTTCTTCATAAGGTTTATCTTTGAAATTTAATTTCGTTAAAACATCTTGATTTTCTTTGTAATAGCGATGACTAAAATTGTTGCTCCAAGTCAAATTGTTTTTTTCAAACTTTTTATCATAAACTAAATACGTGTTGAAATTATTTGAAGCTTCGCGACGATGATTTTGTGTGATATAAAAAGATTCGAGTTGATTATTTGTTGTGTTGTAAATATTTGTCGGAACATTATAATTCCCAATTGATGCAGGGTTTCTTGATCCATTTATTCCGAACTGAAAATGCTGCAAGCTATCGATTGAATATTGAGAAGCAAAATTGTAGAGATGCTGCTGTTTCGCAACTGTTCTGCGAATCATGTCGCTCTCCCAACGTGTTTTATCATCTTGAAAAGTTACAACATCAAAATTTTTGCGAACATATTTTCCATTCACAAAATAATAATTTCCTGTCAATTGCCATTTTTCTGTATTGTAAGACTGTGTTGTTCCCAACATTCCTTTGCTATAAATCGATTGATGATAACGCGTAGCGATTTGTCCTTTGTAACCAGAAAGTACATTTTTCTTCATTTTGATGTTGATAATCGCACTTCCAGACGCCTCATATTTAGCAGGTGGATTTGTAATGATTTCAACCGAAAAAACTGTGATACCATCTGTATTTTCTAACAATTGTTTCAATTGATCTTCCGTCATCAAAGTTTTTTTATCATTAATCGTGATCAAAATTTGTGTGTTTCCTCTTACGCTTAATTGATTATTTTTTAAGAGAACATTTGGTGTGTTTTTCACGATATCCCAAGCGCTAAGATTTTGTAAAGGTGTATTTTCTACATTAAATTCTATTCGGTCAATTTTTCGTTTCAACAAAGGTTTTTGAGCTGAAACAACAACATCTTTTAGGTTTATTGTTTTATCTTTTTTGAGTACAATTTGAATAGATTTTGTATTATTAGTTTGATAGGTTTCTTCAAATTCTTGGTAGCCGAATTCTTTAATATATATCGTAAATAATTTTGCTTGATGAAGTTCAAAACTGAATTCGCCATTTTCATTCGATTCAGTTATAATAGGATCTTGTGAAGGAATTTCAATTTCAATAGAATTTTTTGTTAATGGATTATTTTGCTCATCCATCAATTTTCCAGTTATAACCTGTGCAAAAATTATGGATGGAAATAAAAGTAAGATATAAACAATTGTTTTCATTCAAATAGTTTTAACAAAGTTGATTTTAAACGTCGTTTTTTTCGGTTAATGAACGGTTAACGATGCGTTAATGTGAGTTTTGTGATGAAAAACAATGTATTTTTGAGTATGAATCTTTCTAAAAAATATTATTCAATTTTATTTGCGTTTGTATTGTTGATTTTAGTCGCTTTGCAAGTTTATTACATTTACAATTCGTATCGGTTAGTGGAAAAAGATATGAATAAAGAAGCTGCTGAAATTGCATTGAAAGTAATGAATGAAATGAACGAATTTCAGAAAGCAATAGATGAAGATAATTTGATCAATAGTTTTAAAAAATTATCGCACGAAAAAGGAAAACAGTTTGATGAACTGAATGTTATTCGTTTGAACATAGATAATAATCATCAACTATTTACATCAAAAGTAGATTCGTTAATTGATTTTTATTCCAAAGAAAGAAATTATCAAATTGCGTTAAAAATGGAAATTTATTCTGTTTATGATGAAATCAATCATGTAGAATTATTACCCCAAAAACCGTTGGTTATGTATCGTTCATCGACCAAAATAATTCATCCAAAATCGATTAATCAAAGTGTTTGGAGTTCTGATGATATAAGTAATCAAACAGATTCAGATTTAGGAATTGATAAAAGTGAGCGACATAAATACAAAATAAAATCACAAACTAACTATGAATTATTGAATTTGAATTTTTTAGTGCTCAAAAAAATAATTCCTTTGATTGTGGTGAGTTTACTAATTATTACATTAATCATTTTTTTATATTGGAAATCGATTCAAAATTTATCGAAACAAGAAGAAAAAATCAATCAATTGCATTTAACCATCGACTCAATTGCGCATGAATTGAACACACCGATTACGACCATGAAATTTGCTTTACATCAAGTTCAACATAACGAAATCAAAGAAATGATAAATCGTCAAATTAATCGTTTGGAGAATACAGTTGATTCAATTTTTGTAAAAAATGATGAAAATAATGAATTGTTAGATGAAGTGATTTTAAATGAGATTATTCAGAAAATACAATTGCAATTTCCAGCAATTAATATCACGCATCAAATTATTTTTGAAAAAAATGGAAGATTGCTAACGAAAGATTTTCAACAAATTTTCCAGAATTTAATCGAAAATTCTATCAAATATGGTGCTTCTGAAATTTTATTAGATTTTAAATTTCAAAAAGAAATAACATTGAATTTTTCAGATAATAGAATAGGAATTCCTATAAATGATTTGCCTTTTATTTTTGATAAATATTATCGAGTCGATCGCTCAATCAATCAAAATGTTAGTGGTTTGGGAATTGGATTATATCTCGTTAAAACGATTATTGAACGCTATTTAGGAACAATCAACGTTGAGAATAATAAAGAAAAAGGTGTTCAATTTTTAATCGTTTTGCCGAATGAAAACTAAAATAATTTTAGTAGAAGATGATCAAGATTTGGGAACTGTTCTCAAACAATATCTTGAATTTTCTGATTTTGAAGTAATATGGTTCAATCATCCACAAAAATTATTGAATGATTTGTCGATTGTATCTTCAGCTCAATTGATTATTTTGGATGTAATGTTACCTGAAATTGATGGTTTTTCTTTGGCAAAAGAGTTGGTTAAAACGATTTCGATTCCTTATTTGTTTTTAACAGCAAAAGCACAAAGCTTTGATCGAGTTTTAGGTTTAAAATTGGGTGCTGATGATTACATTACAAAACCTTGTGATCCTGAAGAATTGGTCTTAAGAATCAAAAATATTTTGAGAAGAAATTATCCTATTTCAGAAGAAATATTTCTAATTGGAACCTATGTTTTTAATCGAAATCAATTGACTTTATCTTTTAAAGATGAGTTTTTTCAACTCACAGAAAAAGAAACCGAATTGTTGTTTTATTTTATTCGAAATAATCAAAAATTGGTCACACGAAAAGAAATTTTAGAAACCATTTGGGGCGAAAATGATTACTTTATGGGACGAAGTTTGGATGTTTTTATGACACGTTTGCGCAAATATTTTCAGAACGATGAAACAATAAAATTCGAATCTGTTCGTGGAATTGGATTTAAGATCGAGTTACCTCTAAAATAAAAGCCTCTATTTAAGAGGCTTTCATAACAAACAATTGAATTTAAACTTAGTTCGAAAACTAAATATATAAATGGATTTTTAATTTATATTCCTTGCGCAATCATCGCGTCAGCAACTTTTACAAAACCTGCAATATTGGCTCCTTTGTAATAATTTATAGTACGTTGATGAGGTTCTTCTCCATACTTTTTACATTGTTGATGAATTTTTATCATAATCTCTTTTAGTCGATAATTTACTTTTTCTCTGTTCCAATTTTGACGAATCGAATTTTGAGACATTTCTAATCCAGATGTTGCGACACCACCTGCGTTTGCGGCTTTTCCAGGACCGTACAAAATATGATGATTTAAAAAATAATGAACCGCATCTGGAGTTGTTGGCATATTCGCACCTTCTGCTACTAACGTGCATCCGTTGAGATGCAACGTTTGCGCATCTTGTAAATCTAATTCATTTTCTGTTGCACACGGTAAAGCTATATCACAAGGGGTTTTCCAAGGTGTTTGATTAGGATAAAAATTGGCTTTAGGATAATAATCAATATAAGTAGAAATACGTGCGTAATCTTCATTTTTAATTTTGAAAATGATGTTTAATTTTTCTTGATCAAAACCATCTTCATCATAAATATACCCAGAAGAATCTGAAAGTGTTACTACTTTTGCACCCATTTCGATTGATTTTTCTGCTGCATATTGTGCAACATTTCCTGCTCCTGAAATCGTAATAATTTTCCCCTCTAAATTCTCCCCTTTTTCTGCCAACATACATTCTACAAAATAAAGTAATCCATATCCAGTGGCTTCGGGACGGATTAAAGAACCTCCAAAGTCTAATCCTTTACCTGTTAAAACACCTGTAAACTCGTTTCGAATTCGTTTATACTGTCCAAACATATAACCAATTTCTCTCGCTCCAACACCGATATCTCCAGCAGGAACATCTACATCAGCACCAATATGACGCGATAATTCTGTCATAAATGCTTGACAAAAACGCATGATTTCCATATCGGATTTTCCCTTTGGATCAAAATCTGAACCTCCTTTTCCGCCTCCCATAGGTAATGTTGTTAAACTATTTTTGAAAACTTGTTCAAAGGCTAAAAATTTTAAAATTGATAAATTAACCGAAGGATGAAAACGCAAACCGCCTTTGTATGGGCCAATAGCAGAATTCATTTGTACACGATAACCTTTATTGATTTGTATTTCTCCTTTGTCATCTACCCAAGTTACTCGAAATTGAATAACGCGTTCTGGTTCTGCAATTCGTTCCAGTATTTTAAATTTTTTATACTTTGGATGAGCATCAATAAAAGGTAATAAAGTTTCAGATACTTCTTCTACAGCTTGCAGAAATTCTTTTTCATTCGGATTTTTTGATTGGATTGATTGAATAAAATCGTCTGTGTAAAATAAAGTATCCATGATTTTTTGTGCTTAATTTTTTATAAAAATACAAGGAAGGTGTGTTTTTTTAATTCTTTAAATAATAAAAAGTTTCATATATTATTAAATCAGTAATTTAGTTAGGTTAGATTGTTTAATTTGATAATTTTAGAAACAAAAAAAGCAGGAAATTTTCCTGCTTGATAAATTTTATATTTTTATTCAATTTAAGACATCGAATTATTTTTTGAAGAATCCGCCTAAAAATCCCATCGCATCTCCAAGTCCTAATTGTCCATCTCCATCTTGATCTAATAACTTTTCAAAACCTCCTAAGTTTACACCTCCTTGATTTGATTGTGTGGAAGTTCCTCCAACTAAACCGCCTAATAATCCAGCAATTCCGTTAGAATCTAAACCTTCTGATTGCTTTTGTTTTCCTAAATATCCCATTACAATTGGTGCTACCAAAGCTAATATTTGTGTTACTTGTCCTAAACTTATACCAGATTGTTGAGAAATTGCAGACGCTACATTTTGTTGTTTATTACCTAAAACATGATTCAAAATTCCCAAACCATCTTGTTGATTTCCTCCTTGTCCTAAAAATCCAGAAAGATTATCTAAAATACTACCATCGTGTTGCTTTAACGCATTCGAAATTCCTTCTGCGCCACCAGTTTGTGCATTTTTATTTAAAGCTGATAATAAAAAAGGTACAGCCGCAGCAACAGCACTTTGTGCTTGAGATTCATTAATACCTAATTGTTTCGCAGCAGATCCAACAACTTGTTGACCAATAGCTCCTTGAATTAAATTTGTAAAGTCCATAAGTTTAAATTTATTTAATCAAATATAGTATTTTTAAAACATTAATTTAGATTAATATTATGAGTGCGGTAAAGTATTTCTATTTTTGTACTTTAATTTTATAAATGAAACAAATAAATCTTCTTTTAGTAATTCTTATTGCGATTATAGCTTTGTTGCCAATCGTATTGCCAGATCGGTTTGATGAAGAAATCGAGTATGAGTTTGATGCGCCTGTGGGATTGGTTTATGATGAATTTTATAATCTTCGACAGTTTTCTAAATGGGAAAAATTTACGGCAGCTGATTCATTGACTATCAAAAAGTTTACGAATACACAAGATGATGATGAAATTTCGGTTACGTGGGATTCTGATGATGCAGCAATTGCTTCGGGAAAAATAACGATTGATAATTTTGCAGTGAATCGTTTCGTGAATTACACAATAAAATATGATGGTTGGGAAAAATTAGATAGTTTGAATGTGAAATTTGATCAAAATGAAAGTGGTAAAACAATCGCTAAATTAAATTATTTGAGCCAAGAGATTCCCTATTTTTACCGTTATTTCGCGTATTTCAAAAATCCAGAATCCAAGTTTCAAGAATCATTAGATAATTTAAACGAACAAGTTAAAATACGTTTATATAAAGATAAAAAAGAAGGAAGACTAAATTATGGTGAATTCCGTATCACAGCATTAGGAAGAACGAATTTATTAGCGATTAAAAAACAAGCTAAACTTTCTGATAAAGTAATTATGGAAAAAGTAGATGAATCTTTCGAAACCATTTATAAAGCTTTAATCAACAAGGAAGAAGGTGGGTACGATTTCGATTTAGGTTTTCCTTATATCTATTTTACTGATTTTAATAAAGAAAAAGATCAGGTTACTTTTTTCTCAGGAATTCAATTAATAGAGGACTTACCTTTGCAAAAAGGAATGCAAAAAGTAGTTGTGCCTGAAGGTAATTATTTATTAACCTTGCATATAGGACCACGTTCTAAACGTAGTCAAACAATTACGAAAATGAAAAATTACGCACAATCGAAAAAAATAGAATTAGGAAAACGACAATTAGAAGTGATGTTGAATGATCCAAAAGAAACAGATAGCTTAAAACTTGTTTCACGTATTTATATTCCGATTGTAAAATAATAAATTAGAAAGAATTAACAATTTTTAAAATAGACTAAGCCACAGAAATGTGGCTTTTTTTGTACTTTTGCAAATCTTACAAATAAACATGGACAAAGATTTTATTGAAGTTTACGGAGCTCGTGAACATAATCTAAAAAATATTGATGTTAAGATTCCTCGCAACGAGCTTGTGGTGATCACAGGATTAAGTGGAAGTGGGAAATCTTCGCTTGCTTTTGATACGATTTATGCAGAAGGTCAACGTCGTTATATTGAAACATTTTCGGCTTATGCACGTCAATTTTTAGGAGGATTGGAACGTCCAGATGTTGATAAAATTGATGGATTGTCTCCTGTTATTGCAATTGAGCAAAAAACAACCAATAAGAATCCGCGTTCTACAGTAGGAACAATTACAGAAATTTATGATTTTCTTCGTTTATTATATGCAAGAGCGTCCACAGCTTATTCTGTTGAAACGAATGAAAAAATGGTGGCATACACAGATGATCAAATTATAGAATTGATTCGTGAACAATATGAAGGTAAAAAAATAGCTATTCTTGCGCCAATTGTTCGTTCTCGTAAAGGTCATTACCGCGAAGTTTTTGTGACGTATTCTAAGAAAGGTTTTCTTGAAATGCGCATTGATGGCGAGTTAAAAGATATTGCACCTGGAATGATGTTAGATCGTTACAAAACGCATGATATCGAATTGTTGGTTGATAAAATGATTTTGAATGATAAAATCAACGATCAGCGATTACGTTCAAGTATTGATCATGCAATGCATCAAGGAAGCGGAATTACAATGGTTTTGGATTACGAAACAAACGAATCTCGTTTCTTTTCTCGCTCATTAATGTGTGCGACAACAGGTGTTTCGTATGCATTACCAGAACCAAATACGTTTTCGTTCAATTCGCCGAAAGGAGCATGTCCAACTTGTACTGGTTTAGGTGAGTTGAAAGTTGTCAATCATGAAAAAATATTTCAAGATAAAGACAAATCATTGTTTGATAATTTAGAAGAATTATTTGAAGCATTGAAAACTTCTACTCGAATAGAAAAGCAAATCGAAGCAATTTTTGTAAAATATAATGTCGATCAAAAAACAGCTTTCAAAAAATTACCGAAAGAATTAATTGACGATGTGATGAATGGTTTGAAAGAAACCTTAAACGTCGATTTGAAATTTGCTTCAGTCAAAAAAACATATAAAATAGATTTTGAGGGATTAAATGAATTTCTTACCGAAATCATGGAGGATAAGAATAATCCTTCTTCAAATTCGATCAGCAAAAAGTTTGGGAAAAAAGTAATTTGTCCTACTTGCGAAGGAAAGCGTCTTAAAAAAGAATCTCTTTTCTTTCGTATTGATGATAAAAATATTGGTGATGTTGCCGAAATGGATCTTAAATCTTTACAAAAATGGATTGAAGAAGTACCTGTTTCGATGACAGCAAATCAACAGCAAATTGCGCACGAAATTTTGAAAGAAATTTATACACGTTTGTCATTTTTATTAGATGTCGGATTGGATTATTTGAGTTTGAATCGTTCTTCAAAAACCCTTTCAGGGGGAGAAGCACAACGAATTCGTTTAGCAACTCAAATCGGATCTCAGTTAGTCAATGTCTTGTATATTTTAGATGAACCGAGTATTGGTTTACATCAGCGTGACAATGTGCGTTTGATTGATTCGTTAAAAAAATTGCGTGATATCGGAAATTCTGTTTTGGTCGTAGAACACGATAAAGACATGATTTTAGAAGCTGATTATGTGGTTGATGTTGGTCCAAAAGCTGGAAAAAATGGAGGTCAAATTGTTTGGGAAGGTGAGCCAGAACAAATGTTAAAATCAAATACATTAACCTCAAAATATCTGAATAATCAGTTACAAATAGAAGTTCCAAAAGAACGACGAAAAGGTAACGGAAACGAGCTGAAACTTTTTGGTGCTTCAGGAAATAATCTTAAAAATGTAAATCTTACCATTCCGTTAGGAGAATTGGTTGTGGTTTCGGGTGTGTCGGGAAGTGGAAAATCTACGTTGATAAATGAAACACTTTACCGAATTTTAAATCAACACTTTTTCCGTGCAGAAAAAGATCCGATGCCTTATAAAAAAATCGAAGGTTTAGAACATTTAGATAAAGTAATCGAAGTGGATCAATCGCCAATTGGTCGTACACCTCGTTCTAATCCTGCAACATATACAGGAATTTTTTCTGATATTCGTTCGTTATTTACAAATTTACCCGAAGCTAAAATTAGAGGTTATAAACCTGGACGTTTTTCATTTAATGTAAAAGGAGGTCGTTGCGAAACTTGTCAGGGAGCAGGTTTGCGTGTGATAGAAATGAATTTTTTACCTGATATTCATGTCGAGTGTGAAACATGTAATGGTAAACGTTTTAATAGAGAAACCTTAGAGATACGTTACAAAGGAAAATCGATTTCGGATGTGTTGGAGATGACTGTAAATGAAGCCGTAGAATTCTTTGAAGCTATTCCGAAAATTTATCGTTATGTCAAAATGTTGCAAGATGTAGGGTTAGGTTATATTACACTTGGACAACAATCGACAACCTTGAGTGGAGGAGAAGCACAACGTGTAAAATTGGCGACAGAATTAGCAAAAAAACAAACCGGAAAAACAATTTATATTTTAGATGAACCAACAACAGGTTTACATTTTGAAGATGTAAATGTGTTGATGAAAGTAATCAATAAAATTGTAGAATTCGGAAATACGGTTATCATTATCGAGCATAATTTGGATGTAATAAAACTTGCCGACTATGTGATTGATATTGGTCCAGATGGTGGAGGAAAAGGTGGTAAAATTGTCGCCGAAGGAACACCTGAAGAAATTGCGAAGAATCCGAAAAGCGTAACAGGAAAATTCTTGAAAAACGAATTGAAATAATAAAAATATAATTTACAATAAAAAATCCTTGTCAAAGCTTTAAATCTTGACAAGGATTTTACTTATTCAAACCTAATTAGAAGTTTCAAATTCTATCAGATAGTTTTTTAGAGGATAATTATTCATATTTCTAAAATTACTCGAAATTAGGATTTGATATTTTTTATTAGGTTCTAACTCTACTTGAATTGTCCAACTTTTGTTATCATTTGACCAATATCTTTTCTTGAAATCACTTTTAGAAAATGCGACTTCGCCTAATTCACCATAATCTACTCCAGTATTAAATCCATTTAAAGGTTCAGAAAAATTGATTGTGATTTCTTTTGTTTTGGGATCAACATTTTTACTGTAATTGTTAAACTGTTTTATTCCAAGAACAGTAGGTCTTTTGCTTTCAAAATCTTTTTGAAGTTCTTCTAAAGATTTAGAAAAATAATTTGATTTAGTGACATAATCTTCAATAACAGTATTGTTTGCATAATCTAATTCGATTAATTCTTTTATTGCATATTTTTTATTTTCAGCTTGATTGTAATAATTTTCAGCTATCTGATAACCTATATAATATCCCAAATCTCTCACGCCAAACTCGTTTGGAGAATCTCCCCAAAGCCATTTATATAAGTTATTCATATAAAACATTTCCTGTTCGAATCGCGCTCTTACTTTTTCATTATTATTTTTACCATAGGCAATAGCGGGAGCTGCGGACGGTACATTCATTGCTTTTGTAGAAACAAATTCTGCAATACCTTCGTAAATAACATAAGAAAGAAGATTGTCTACAAATGGCTTTTGTTGTGTATGAACATATTCATGTACATTTATTAATACCAAATCATTAATAGGCTCGCTATCAAAATATAAACGTCTTGCGTTGCGTAGGTTTTTAGGAAATTCGTCTGTAACTGTATTTTTATCCGTCATGGCTAACTCGCTTCCAATCAAAACACTTTTATCTTTTATTGTCCCATTTGTACGTAATGCTCCAATTGTAAAGTAAATATTAGCGGGTTTCAATTCAGGATAAATCAATCGAAGTTTTTTAATTCCTTTATTCAAATCTTTTGATATATTTTTAGATTTTAATGTGTTTTTTCGAACCGAATTCCAGAATTTAGGATAAGAATTAATTGCATTGATATAATCTTTTTCGGTATAATTTCTTGTTTCTCTAATTAATTTTAAACCTTCCGTACCTTTTGATAAATACTCATCATTCAAATATTTATATTGCAATACAGAATCTTTAGTTTGAGCTATTTTATCATATGCTATCCAAAAATTATCGACATCTGATGTGAAAACTTTTTGAGCATTTACAGAAAAGGAAAAGAAGAAATAAGCTGTAACAGATGAAAGTATAAAGTTTTTCATAAATAGTAATAAAAGTAATAAGTTACTAAGATAATTTATTTTCATTTGTAAACATTTAATTTTTAAATGTTTATTATAATTAGATTTTGTAAAAAACTGTTTATCTTTTTCCTATGAAAGAGGTTTTTCTACATTATATTTGGAATTCGAAGCAATTTTTATATCAAAATTTGCAAACTTTTCATGGTGATTTTATTGAAATTATCAAGGTTGGAAAACTGAATCATCATGCAGGACCAGATTTTTTGGAAGCAGAAATTATTATTGGTGATAAAGTATGGATTGGTAGTATAGAAATGCATGTAAACTCGTCGGATTGGCTGACGCACCAACATTCAGATGATTTAGCGTACCAAAATGTGATTTTACATGTGGTTTGGAACCATGATTGTGAAGTGGATATTTTACGTCAACGAAATGTACAAACCTTGATTTTACAAGATTTTGTAAAACCTGAAATTGTTTTTAATTATCAAAATATTATTCATTCTAAATTGGATAAAATTTATTGCGAAGAATTTTTAAGTACACTTGATTTTAAACAATTTGATTTTTGGTTTGAACGAATTTTAATCGAACGATTCGAAGAGAAAACAACACATATTTTACACATTTTAGAACAAAATAATTCGAATTGGGAAGAAACATTGTTCAAAAGTTTAGCTAAAAATTTTGGTTTAAAAGTGAATGTAGAAACGTTTGAATTGTGGTCAAATTCTTTTCCATTTAACGTGTTGCAAAAGATACAATTTGATGCGTTAAAAGTAGAGGCTTTATTTTTTGGACAAGCAGGTTTTTTGGAAGAAGATTATGAAAATGCATATTTTAATCAATTAAAAAAAGAATATAATTTTCTGAAAAATAAATATCAAATCCAAGCAATTGAAAATAGTTTATTTCGTTTTTCTAAAATGCGACCAATAGGTTTTCCTACTATTCGATTGGCGCAATTGGCCGCAATTTATACGCAATATTTAAGTTTATTTTCAGTAATTATTCAACCTAAAAATTTAAAAGAATTTTATAAAATTTTTGACAAACAAGAATTGAATTCTTTTTGGAACACACATTATACATTTAAAAACGAATCTAAATTTCAACTCAAAAATCTTTCAAAAGACAAAATAAATAATTTGTTGATTAATACAATTATCCCAATACGATATGCATTCGAGCGACAAAAAGATGAAGTTGAAATTGATTTTTACCTTGATTTGTTAAATGAAATGGATCCCGAAAATAATTCGATTTTGAATGAATTTGAACGCATTGGCTTCGAAAATAAAACCGCGAAAGATTCACAACAATTAATTCAACTCAAAAAAAGATATTGCTCCGAGAAAAAATGTTTAAATTGCGCTATCGGACAACAAATTTTACGTTAAATGAAAGATCAAATAAGAAATTTTGCAGAAAGAGAATGGTTTAATGTTATTTCGAGATTTGCAGATAAAATAGGTGTTCGTGTTGCTAAATTACGATTTATTTTTATCTATTTAGCTTTCGCGACTTTTGGTTTAGCGTTTGTTGGCTATTTTATGATGTTGTTCTTTTTTTGGGTAAAAGATTGTTTTATTATCAAACGAAAATCAGTCTTTGATTTGTAATTTGTTATTTACAAATATTTAAAACCTATAATTTATTTTCTTCTTCTTAACTTGCTAAATATTTGAATGTTATATCATTTTTAATGATAATGTAAGGGTGTGATATATAATTTTTTTCATCTCTTTTCTGACTAAAATGAAATATTTGAAAAAGTCTACTTTTTATTTAAATAAATCACAGCGATTTGGGTTGTATTTGTTATTTGTATTGATTTTATTGTTTGAAATTTTTCAGCATATTTCAGTCCAAAAAGAAACTTATGAATTAACAGAAGCGGATAAAGTATTGTTGGCTAAATATCAAATATCTTCTAAGAATTATGCTTTTAATACAACTTCTGTAAATAAATTAAAAGATTCGCTAAAACCTTTTAATCCAAATGATTTGTCTTTGGAAGGTTGGATGAGCCTTGGGTTTTCTGAACGTCAAGCTGAGGTTATTATTAAATACAAAGGAATAGTTGGGGGTGAATTTACCTCAAAAGAGCAAATCAAAAAGTGTTATGTGATTGATGAAGAAAAGTACAGGGAACTATCTCCGTTTATTCTTTTACCTACACAATCTAAATCAAATTTTATTGATTATACATTTTCAAAAACTAAAGTTGTTTATAAGAATTTTAACCCGAATGATTTGCCTCAACAAGGTTGGGAAAAGCTTGGTTTTTCTCCAAAACAGGCTGAAACAATTATGAAATACAAACAAATTATTGGTGGAAAATTTACTTCAAAAGAACAAATTAGAAAATGTTTTGTGATTGATGATGAGAAATATGCAGAAATGAACGCTTATATTTTATTGCCTGAAAAATCAAAAGAAGACGAAAAATTATCAAGTAAACAAATTGGAAAAAATATTCAGTATATTAAATTTAATCCAAATAATTATTCGGAAAAAGATTGGCAAAAGTTAGGATTTTCGTCAAAACAAGCAATTTCTATTTTGAAATATAAAACCATTTTGGGTGGTCAGTTTAAAACCAAAGAGCAAATAAAAAAATGCTATATAATTTCGGATGAAAAATATCAAGAAATGGAGCCTTATATTGATTTACCAAATAATGTTGAATATAAAGCTGAATTACCAAAAGTAGAATCTAAAATTGTAGAAAATAAAGTTGAAAAAATTGAGTTAACAGAAAAGTTTAATCCGAATAATTTGAATCATGAAGATTGGATAAAACTGGGCTTTACGGAACAACAAGTCAACACAATTTTAAAATTTAAACGTTCGTTAGGAGGTAAGTTTAAGGATGCAAAAACATTGAAAAAATGTTATGCGATTAGTGAAGAAAAGTTTAATGAGATTGAACCTTATTTAATTTTCGATTAGATATTCATTAAGAGTAAGTTGTTAATTAAAATAAACGCGTTGTAGGATTTCCTAAACGCGTTTATTGATTTTATAATTGAATACAAGATTAATAGTTAAACAATTCTTCTAATGTTAATTCTTTAACATCACCTAATTTTTGAACAGCATTCCAATCTAAGTTGTCTTTTTTACCGATTAAACCTACATTGAATTTCTGA
Organism: Empedobacter sp. 225-1; assembly: GCF_030328185.1. NCBI lineage: Bacteria > Pseudomonadati > Bacteroidota > Flavobacteriia > Flavobacteriales > Weeksellaceae > Empedobacter > Empedobacter sp. 225-1. Next base: position 27,165 of record NZ_JACALO010000017.1, read on the forward strand.
CCTTTGATGTGTTTTTGGAAAAATTGATCCAATTGATCTAATGTTAATTTAGATGTTTGCTCGTAAATATCTTTGTTGATATCATAGTTAAGACCTCTATCTTGTAAAGACAGCCAATAAAAGAATACATTTGCTTTTGTGTAGCGACTTGTAGCGATTTGCTTTAGCGCTGCTTGCTTCGAATTATTGAATTGATTTTCTGCCTTTGGCATATTATTCATTAACTCTTTCATAGCATCAACAGCTTGTGGTAATTTGTTTGCTTGTGTACCAATTACTGCTCTCACATAGTTGTAATTATCTTTTTTGTTCGCATTGATGTAAAAAGATCCAGCTGAATAAGCCAAAGATTTAGATTCGCGAATTTCTTGGAAAACAATAGACGATAAACCTCCACCAAAATATTCATTGAAAATTCCGGTTGATGTTAATAACGTTGGATCGTATTTAGAGTCGCGTGCAAAGAAATTAATTTCCGACTGTACCATATCGTAAGGTGCAAAATATACTTTACCATCGGTCGCTGGTTGAGGATATACTTTTTTCTTTGGATAATCTAAATTCTTCCCGAAATTATGATTTTGTTCAATCGCTTTTTTCGTTTCAGCTTCATTATTTCCGTAGTAGAAAATTTGATGCTTGTAATTAAAGAAATCTTTAATGATTTGTGTTAATTCTTTCGGATCAATTGCTTTCAAATCTGCTTCAGAAATAATATCTCGCGAACGATTGTCTGGTCCATATTGAGCATACGTATTCAACATAGAAGAAATCACATTTTTATTCTTTTTAGAATTTTCTCTTGATTTCAATATTTTATTTACATACTCTTGGTACGATTCATTAGTAGCAACAGCATCACTTAAAAGATGTTCGAATAATTTGATACCACTTGTTAAATTCTTTTGTAAACCTGTGATATAAACAGAAGTTCTCTCAGTTCCTGTATTCACACCATAATCAATTCCAATTTTGTAAAACTCTTTTTTTAAGTTTTCTGGTGAATATTTAGAAGTTCCTAAGTAGTTTAAATAATTAATCGCTAAACCAAGTTTTTTGTTATTATCAGCTCCCATATCAGCGATGTAGTAAACAGAACTGATATCATTTGTTTTATTTTGGATTGAAGTGAACTTTGTATTGTTGATTTTTCCTTCGTTCAATTCTTTTTTGAAATCAACAAAAACTGGTTTAATCTCACTCGATTTGATGTTCATAAAGTCTTTGTACCAAGTAGATTCAGCATCACGATTTAATTGAATTGGTGTAATACCAGGATTCGATACACGAACTAAGTTTTTGTTTTCACCTTGACGTTTGTAAACAATTACATAATTATCAGTGTAATTTTTCTTCGCAAAATCCATTAATTCTTGCTTAGTAACACGATTCATTTCATCGTATTGATCCACAACTTTCGCCCAAGGAATGTCATTAATGTACGATTTGTATAAACTTGCAGCTAACGAACGTGAGTTTTCCCAACTTTTCATACGCGACTTTCTCAAATCATTCGTTACAGCCTCAATCATCCAATCATCGAATTCCCCTTTTTTAATTTTCTCGATTTGAGTGATTAATAAATCACGAACTTCTTCTAAATTTTGACCTTGTTTTGGTGATCCAGAAAAAGAATGCATTCCGTAATCTCTAAAGAAAGATGAAGAACTACTTGCACCTAATGTTTTTTGTTGTTGATTGATATTTAAATCGATTAATCCTGCAGTAGAATTACTCAAAATGTAATCAATTAGCGTAACATATTTAGTATCAGAACTATTTGCACCATTAAAACGGTAAGCAAACTGTACACGCTCTGAAGATGGACTGAACACTTCACTTGTTACGATTGTTTTGATTGGCTCTTCTTTTGCTACATATTGTGTAGGAGCTGGTTTTGTAGCATAATTTCCGAAATATTTATCAATCATCGGAACAGCTGTATCAAAATCAAAATCTCCAATTAATAGAACTGCCATATTACTCGCAACATAATATTTATCAAAATAATTATGAATTGCCACCATTGAAGGATTCTTTAAATGCTCTGAAGTTCCAATTGTTGTTTGTGTTCCGTAATGCGATTTTGGGAACAATGTTTCCATCATTTTATAGAAAACTAAACGTCCATCATTATCTTGCGAACGATTAAATTCTTCATAAACAGCTTCTAATTCTGTATGAAATAAACGTAAAACTAATTCGTTAAAACGTTCTGATTCTACTTTTAACCATTTTTCTAATTCGTTGTTCGGAATATTATTATGGTAAATTGTTTCCTCTAAAGAAGTGTGTGCATTTGTGCCTGAAGCTCCAAGCGATGAAATTAATTTATCGTACTCATTTGCAACAGCATATTTAGAAGCTTCTTGCGAAACTTGATCGATTTTTTTATAAAGCTCGATTTTCTTAGCCGGATCTTTTTCTGCTTTATGCTGCTCATATAAATCAGAAATTTGTTGGATCAAAGGTTGTTCTGCAGCCCAGTTTTGAGTTCCAATTTTCGAAGTTCCTTTAAAAACCATGTGTTCTAAATAATGAGCCAAACCAGTGTTGTCTTCTGGATCGTTGTTAGAACCGGTTTTTACAGCAATATGTGTTTGAATTCTTGGTTCGTCTTTTATTTGAGCTAAATAAATTTTTAAACCATTTTTTAAGGTATAGATTCTTGTATTAGAAGGATCATTTTCTACCATTTCGTAAGTATATCCTTTGTTGTCTGTTTTTTTCACAGTCTTTAATTGTGCATAAGTTAAAACGGAAGTAAACATAATTCCGCAAAATAGAAAAGATTTCCTCATGTGATAATTTTAGATTTCTTAAAAATAAGATTTTTTTATTATCTACCATAAAGAAAAATATAATATGTTGATAATGATTTATTTTATAAGCCTAAATCCAATTAGTGTAAAAATAATTCCAATGACAACACTTGATAAAATGTAAACAAGGGATGTCATTACATTTTGTTGTTGAATTAAGTTGAAATTTTCATATGAAAAACTTGAAAAAGTAGTAAATCCTCCACAAAAACCGGTGATGAATAAAAAATTGAAATACGTATTTCCTATATTATTCTTAATTGAATAAGCGTATAAAATTCCAATCAAAAAGCAACCAATACTATTTGTCAAAAATGTAGCCAACGGAAATGGTTGTGAATAATATTTTCCGATTCCGTATGAAATTAAAAATCTTGCAACACTACCAAAAGCGCCACCTAAACCAACAAATAGTATAGATTTTAAGAGATTCATCATTTCTAAAGATGCGAAGCTGAAACAAGTTCAGCTTGACATCTGTATTTTATTTTGAGTATTAAATATAAAACTATTTTTCGATAAAATTCTTCACAGCAATTGCAACTTTTGCTCCGTCCATGGCGGCAGAAATAATTCCACCCGCATAACCTGCACCTTCAGCGCAAGGAAATAATCCTGCAACCTGCGTATGTTCTAAGGTTTCTTCATTTCTCGGAATACGAACAGGTGAAGAAGTTCTGGATTCTGTTGCCACAATATTTGCATTTTCGGTATAGTAACCATTCATTTTTTTACCAAATGTTTGGAAACCTAATTGTAATGATTGATGAACTTCTTTTGGTAAAACATCGCTCAATAATCCAGATGTTAAACCTGGTAAATAAGAGCAGTCATTTAACGAATTTGATAATTTTCCTGAAACAAAATCAGTCATTCGTTGAGCAGGAGCTTTTAATTTTCCTCCACCTGCTTGCCATGCTTTTTGTTCTACCATTTGTTGAAATTTCATTCCAGCCAAAGGTCCAGTAAATCCATATTTTGCAAAATCTTTTTCATCAACTGTTACAACCATTCCCGAATTAGCAAAAAAACCATCTCGTTTAGATGGCGACCAACCATTTACGACCAATTCTCCTTCATCTGTAGAAGCAGGCGCAATAATTCCACCAGGACACATACAAAAAGAGAAAACACCACGACCGGCTTCTTGCGAAACTAATGAATAGGATGCTGGGGGAAGGAATTCGTTGCGTTGATTTTCAATTGGACAATGGTATTGAGCAGAGTCAATCAAATTTTGATGATGTTCTACACGAACGCCTAATGCAAATGGTTTAGCTTCAATTAAAACATTCTTTTCATTCAACATATTGAAAATATCACGAGCCGAATGTCCTGTTGCTAAAATAAGCGATGATGTTTTAATTTTCTTATCGTGATTAATTTCAATTCCTTTAATTTGATTATTCTCGATAAGAATATCCGTTAGTTTTGTATCAAACCAAACCTCTCCACCACATTCGATAATTGCTTCGCGCATGTTGGCGATAATTCCTGGTAATTTATTGGTTCCGATATGAGGATGAGCTTCTTGTAAAATGCGTTCTGTTGCGCCAAAATGTACAAACCATTGTAGAGATTTCAGAATATTTCCACGCTTTGTAGAACGTGTATATAATTTTCCGTCCGAATAAGTTCCAGCTCCACCTTCACCATAACAATAGTTTGATTCAGGATTTACTTTTCCTTCTTTATTCATTGCTGCTAAATCACGACGACGATCACGAACATTTTTACCACGCTCGATGATAATTGGTTTCAGACCTTGTTCTATTAATTCTAACGCAGCAAATAATCCAGCAGGACCAGCACCAGCAATATAAACTTCGTGTTTATTCTCAACATTCTGAAGATTTGGATGAAACTCGAAAGCATCCGAAAAATCTTCATTGATAAAAACATTAACTTGTAATTGAGTGATAATATTTCGACTTCGCGCATCTAATGAGCGACGAATGATTTGATAAGCATTGATATTCTCGGGTTTAGTTTTAACGGCAGATGCTAAACGTTGTTTTAAAATATTTTCATTTGCTGCTTCTGCAGGAGAAATGCGAATAGTTACATTTTGAGGCATAATTATTGACTAAAAAATAAAACACAAAATTAGTTGAAAAAGCGCTTAGTTGAATAGCTTTGTAACTGTTTTATAAAAAAAAAATAATCAAAACGATAAATTATGATTAAAAAAACTTTACTCTTATTAGGAAGTTCAACCTTGTTAATGGCTTGTGCAGCGAATATAAATAATGAGAAAACAATCAATTTGGATACAGTCGAAAATACCAAAACAATCAATTTAAATGTAGGAGATCAAATAAAATTAGAAGTGACTTCTAATCCTTCTACTGGATACGATTGGTTTACTACAGAACCTGATGGTTGTAGTGTAAAAATTGTTGATAAGTCGAATGTAAAAAAACAGCAAGAAGGAATGGTAGGCGTACCAAGTAAAAATGTATATACAGTGATAGCTGGTAGTAAAGGAGAGTGTACGATACAGTTTGATAATAAAAGAGGCTGGGAGAAAGATGCTCCGTCCAATACAAAACAACTTACATTTAATGTAAAATAAGAAAAGCTCCAATAGAAGCTTTTCTTACTTATGATGAGATTAGTAATTAAATTCCTAATTTTTTCAATGTTTGTTTTTGAACACCGTTTTTGTGAACTAAAATATTTGTTGTTTTATACTGAACATAAGCTTTTGTTACATAAAGATATCCTTCGTAGTCGTTTGTTAATCCCCAAGAATTTTTAACGATGTAATAGTCTTTTCCGTTTTGATCTTTTGCAATTCCAACAATGTGCATTCCATGGTCATCAGTCGTTTGGTAATCATTGAAAGCCGCTTGACGCATGTCTTCTGTAATTACTTTTTCTGCTTTAGGACCTTTGAACATTTCTGATTTTTGCGTAGCTGTCATATCAGCAAAATCAATTTCAGGAACATAAGCAATTCCATTTTTCCAGCTAAATCCTTTCTCAGAAACATCCGTCGCCCAAGCTACAGTAAATCCATTTTTTAAAGCATAATCAATATTATCCGTCATTTCTGTCATCGGAACATTGTAAAAAGCTTCGTATGCCCAGTTATCAGGAATCGCCAATACAAATGGTTTGTAATACGAATGCTCTTTGAACGATGTAATCGCAACATAATCGTTTGGATTAATTCCTACCACTTGATCTGCAAATATACGCGGTGTATATTTTTTCCCGTTGTACGTAAATTCAGACGGATATGTTCCTAAATAACTATCTAAAACAGCTGTGTATGCTTTTTCCCAATTAGGAGTTAGTTTTCCATTTGGATTAGAAACAACAGCTTTTAATACTCCTTCTTGTATGGCAGCCATTTCACCAAATTGGTTAATTTTAGTTCCATAATTTAAGCCTGTGTAAACTTCTGTAGGAACAGCTCCATATTTTTTGATCGTGTTTAAAACATCAAAGAAAGATCCTCCATCTCCCAAAGTTGTTGCGCCATGCATGCGTACATATTGTTTTCCTTTTTCAACGTATGTATTTCTTGCATTGAAAATAGAAGACAATTGAATAGGTTGTTTTCCCATTCTGATCATTTCTGATTCGAAGAACGAATTTCCTGAATATGACCAACAAGTTCCTGAAGATCCTTGATTTTCTACTGGCGTTTTAGCTAAATTGATAACATCTGTAAATTGAAAAGCTTCTTTACTATTTTCACTAACATTTTTGTTTAAGGCATTAACTAAGTTGTCTTGTGCAGATACCAATTGAGCACTTGCAAGCATTACTGCTGAAGCGAAAATTGGATAAAAAATTTTACGCATTTTAAAAATTATTTTGTGTGAGTTTTTTATAAGTAGCTAATTTTACGAAAATGTTAACAATAAACCTATAAAAATTTAAAGTTTTTTTAATAAAACTTCTTAGTATCCATTCACACAATACATTTGTTAAGCTAAAACAACCTTGTTTGTAATAAACTGAGTCCTCGGGAAAGGTAAAACAACCTTGTTTGTAATTAAATTTTGTTGATGAATATTATAAATAACTAAAACTGGCTTAAAATTCCAAAATGGATTTTAGATTCTTTGAAATCGAAAGAGGTTTCGTCTGTTTTTCCTACGGCGTAACTCAAATTGAAAATACCCATTTTCGTTAAAAATGAAATTCCAGTTCCGAAACTTAACAAAGAGGTATTTAGATTTGCACGTTTGTTATCAATAAAACCATAGTCAGCAAATAAACCAATGTAGAAAGCTTCACTTGGAACAAAACGATAATCGACATTCAGAAAACCATACAGATTGGCGGTAATACTTTCTTCATTGAAGCCTCTAAAACTGCCAAAACCACCAATTCTATACAATTCGTTTTCAGAAAAATCATCTTCTTTCGTGAGTAAACCTCTAAATTCTGCGCCAGTTTTGATGTAGTGTTTGTCAGTTAATTCGAATAAGCGAAAGGTCTTTAGCCCTATTTCAATTTGGTTTACCGTTTTATTATCAATTTCTTCTGTCCACGAAAAGTTTTTTTCTTTTTTTCGGATAGAATTAACCTCAACATCTAACATCGATTTTCCTTCCATCAAACGAAAAGGGTGCTTTAAAAAATAATTGTAACTCAAACCAATTCCTGTTTTCGAATAATCATCATAGCTCGATTTTAGATACGAATCATCTTCTAATAAAAAGTTTGAAGATTGCACCATTCCGCTTACACCAATAGTTGAATTGAGGTTGAGTTGATAAAATAAGCGTTCCGAAAAATCAATATTTACAAAAACAGAATCTTGTTTGAAAAGTTTGAAATTAGTTTCAGAACCAATAGGAGATTTGAATAGATAAGGTACTTTTACACTGATATTCAGGGATGTGTTCTTGTTTGCAGTTCCAATCCAATTTAATCGAATTTCTTCTAAACTATTAAACACGTTATTCAACGAAAGTTGTACGTTTCCGTTTAATTTGAAATCACCATTATCATCTGTTCCAAAACCTAAAACACCATCAAAATAATTGGAACTAATCTTTTTCGGATACAAATATAAGATCGTAGAATCTGGTTTGAATAAGGTTTGTGGCTGTTGTACTTCTGCAATATAATTGGTTTGCTGCATTAAAGTAGAGATAGATGCTAATTTCTGTTCACTGTAAATTTCTCCATTTTTGATGTTAAGTCCATGACGCAAATAACCTTTTGATAATTTTTCATATTCAATTAATTTTACACCATCAATTGTTCGTTGCTTCCCTTTGTTTAACAGCAATTCTATTCGTTGCTCACTTTGTTGAAAACCATTTGGAACAAGTTTTATTTGTGCAAAGGGATAACCTTCATTAATGTTTGTCTTGGCCAATTTATTCAGAATAGAATCTAAATTATTGGTTGGAAAATAATCATTTTTATTCTCAAATAAATCATTGTTTTTCACCCAAATTGTTTGGTAGTTTTTCCCTTTGTTCAAATAGATTTTCTCATTTTTGATGGAATCAATCGTTAAAGTATAGTAACCATTTTTTTGAAGTGAGTCTAAAGAAGAATCGAGGTTTTTACTTTCAAAATCTTTTGTATACGATTTTGTTTCATCATTGTATCGATAAAATTGTAATTTTTTTTCTTGTGCAAACACAAGAATAGATGTGAATAAAAGAAAAATAATGTGAACAAAATATCGCATATTGTTTGTAATAACGTATAAATTAAAAGTTAAGTATTTGTTTTATTGATAAGTAATAGCTAAAATCTAAAAAAATCAGTTTATTTTTGGCTCAAATTTAAGATGAATGTTGAAATTATTTAAAATAACGGGGTACTTAGAAGCACTTTCTGCAATTATTTTATTCTTTATAGCCATGCCAATGAAATATATTTGGGATGACCCGACTTGGGTAACGCACGCAGGAAGAGTACACGGAGGACTTTTTATTGCTTATATTATATTGTTGTACATATTAAAGGAAAAATACAATTGGTCGATGAAAATTTTCTGGATCTTTTTTGTTGCAGCAATTATTCCAGGAGGAACAATTTGGGCAGAGAAAAAATTTATCGAAGGAAAAAAATACAAACAAATGTTAGCTGAACAAGAAATTTAGTTCGATACGTATTGAAAAATAATTAAAACCTTATCAAACCTTTATTTGATGAGGTTTTTTTTATGTGCAAATAAAAAGTTTAAAATAAAAAAGCCAAAGACTATAAATAATCTTTGGCTTTTGTTGAGCGGGAAACGAGACTCGAACTCGCAACATTCAGCTTGGAAGGCTGACGCTCTACCAATTGAGCTATTCCCGCATACATTATAAAAATCAAATTAAAAAAGTACCTCAGGCGGGACTTGAACCCGCACGTCCTAATGGACACAGGATTTTAAGTCCTGCGTGTCTACCAATTCCACCACCAAGGCAAAATTTGATTTTTTGAATCTAATATTTCAAAGAGCGGGAAACGAGACTCGAACTCGCAACATTCAGCTTGGAAGGCTGACGCTCTACCAATTGAGCTATTCCCGCGTTGTGAGTGCAAATATAAGGTCAATAAAACCACTTTTGCAAGTGTTTTTAGAATAAATTTTATAACTTTTTTCTAATAAATTAATTTTGAAACATTTGACTTGTTGATTTTTTTTTTAGAAATTAGTTTAAAATATAATTTGAATGACATTTGAAGATTTATTTAACTTAATAGAGCGAAATAATTTCAAATCAAAAAATGATTTTATTGTAGCTGTAAAACTTTTTGATGCCGAAAATGATTGGCCAGAACCTTCTACAACTTTAGAAGAATTTATAGGTAAACTTGAATATGAAATAGGAGAGGAGGTTTTTCATCATCGTTTAATTTCTAAATTAGAAACCTATTCTTTAACAAATGATGCATGGAAAATTGAGAGTTTGATGTCTATAAAAGATATTGTAGACCTTGATTTGAATAAAAGTTTGAGAACAATTGTTAATGAGTTTGTAGCGAATAATGAAACAATTTAAAATTATGAAGTTGCTTTTCGTATTCCTGTTTGCTTACGTAGCATTTAGTTGTAAACAATCTGTGATAGAAACAAAAGTGAGTAAAGAGTTAGATTACGAGTTGAAAATTGTATCAAACCAAAAAGCTTTGTTGATTTTATTTCCTTGTTTTCCTTGTGATATAGAACATACAAAACAAGAAGCGAAATTTATAGAACATATAGATCAGCAAGGAATTACGACTTTGTTATTTAATTTTAACCAAAAATTATATTTATCCGATCAGGAGAAAAAAAATATAATAACTCGACTGATTGATATATTAAATCAACATCAATTAAATAAAGTTAACCTTTATATAGGAGGATTTTCGAGTGGAGGGAATGTAGCAATGTTGATAGGAAATGAACTGATGAAAGAACAAAATAGTATCCAGCCTAAAGGTGTTTTTGTAGTCGATTCTCCAATTGATTTAGAAGAATTATATAAAAGTGCAAAAAAAGATATTGAAGAGAATGTAAGTAAAGCTGCGGTAGAAGAAGGCAAATTTTTAATCGAGCTTTTTAATAAAGAATTAGGTGCTCCAGAAGATTCGATTCAGAACTACGAGTATTATTCACCCTATTTAATGTCTAAAAATTCTAATAAGAATATTCAATTTTTAAAAAATATTAAGATAAGATTATATTGTGAGCCAGATATAGAGTGGCAAAGTTCGAATAGAAATAGAACTTATGAAGATTTGAATGCTTTTAAATTAAAAAAAATGGCTTCGCATTTGAAAGCAATTGGAGCGAAGAGTGTAGAGTTTATTGAAACGGAGAATAGAGGCTTTAGAGCAAATGGTCAGAAACATCCGCATTCTTGGAATATAGTAGAGAAGGAAAGTTTAGTTGATTGGATGTTGAATTAGTCTACATTTTTCTCATTATAAAATCTTCCTCATTTGTTTCACCTAAATTAAACTGAAAAATTTCACCGTAATTTACAGGGATTTTGAATGCATTTTTAATTGGTATTTGCAACAAATAACACCATATTAATCGAATTACTCCGCCATGAGCAACAATTAATATTTTTTGAAGTTTGGTATTTCTTAAGTCGTTCATAAAATCAGAGATGCGTAAAAACATTTCGTGCATCGATTCGCCATTTGGAGTTGGTATCGTTACAAAATCATCGTACCATGGATTGATTTCTTCCGAAGGAATTTCGTTCCAAGGTTTCATTTCCCAGTCTCCAAAATTGAATTCTTTCAATCGATTATCTAAAATAATTTCTGTAGAAAAAGTGTAGGCTAATTGTTGACAACGATTCAATGGACTCGAAAAAATAGTTTCAAAATCGAGATCGATTTTAGCATGTATTTCTTTTACTTCGTCTAAAAACGTGTCTGTCAAATCGACATCTGTTTGTCCGTAACAAACCGATGAAGGGATTTTGACTTTTGTATGTCGTATTACAAAAATTTGCATATAATCAGTATTCCTAAATAAAATAAAACTTCGGTAACTTGTTGTACAGTTCCCAAACAATCGCCTGTATAACCGCCTATATATTTCTTAAAATACCAACCCAAATAGACTTTACCTATATAACAAAGTGGTAAAATCAACAAGAATTTCCATTCGCCAAAAACTATAAAAGGAAGTAAACAAAATAGAAAACTTATGAGCAAGTTTTTAATCGGTAAAGCTTTACTCGCCATTGGTTTTGATTTGCTTTTGTCAATATCGGTGACATATTCGTGGGTGTAAATCATCATTCCAGAAAAAAAACGACTTACCGAATGTGCAGCAATTAAAGTGAAAATAATCAACCAAAAATTATCTTCTGCAATGTGTTTCAGAGAGGTGAATTTTAATAACAATAACAAGATTGCACCGATAACTCCATAAGCTCCAATTCGGCTATCTTTCATAATTGTCATAATTTTTTCTTTACCATAACCTCCTCCAAAACTATCGCAGACATCAGTAAAACCATCTTCGTGAAAAGCACCAGTCAACAAAATACTTGTAATCATGGTGATAATAATTGCAATATCAACAGGTAAAATAAATTGACAAACACTATAAATAATCGCATTAAAACAACCAACCAATAAGCCAACCGCAGCATAATATTTTTGCGATTGATTCATAATTTCGTTGCTGTAAGGAATCTTGAATGGAATTGGAATTCGAGTAAAAAACATCAATGCCGTTAGGAAATAAGTAATTTCTTTTTTTAGCATTCCACTTCAGTTTCTTTATTACTGACACCAGCAGATTCAAAACTTGCCATATCATTAAAGAAATTTACTGCACTTTTAATAATTGGATAAGCCAAAGCACAACCTGTTCCTTCTCCTACGCGTAAATTGATTTTCAAGATAGGTTCTTCGTTGAAATAATTTAATAGATAACGATGTCCAATTTCATCACTTTGATGACAAAAAATAGCGTTTTTCAAAATTTCAGGTTTCAATTTTGATGCGACTAAAATTGCAGCTGAAGCAATATAACCATCTATCATCAACAGCATATTATGTTCATAAGCAGCGAGCATTGCACCTGTCATTTGCGCGACTTCAAAACCTCCGAAAGTTGCTAAAATTTGTTTCGGATCATTTATTTCACCTTGATTTTCCTTTGCTTGAGTCAGAATATTAATCTTATTTTGTAATTGTTCATCATTCAAGCCTGTACCTCGGCCAACACATTGTTCAAGTGGAAGTTGAGTTAAATAGTGAATAATCATTGATGCAGATGAAGTGTTTCCAATTCCCATTTCCCCAAAACCAATAATATTCGTTCCGTTTTGAGCGATTTCATCAACAATTTTCTTCGAATGATCAAAGCATTGTTGCAATTTTTCTGCATTCATTGCAGGTTCGTACAAGAAATTTTTGGTTGATTTGGCTACTTTACAATTTTTCAAAACCGAATAATCCGCGAAATCATAATTGACTCCTGCATCAACAATTGTTAAATCGATTTCATTTTGATTACAAAAAACATTAATAGCAGCCCCATTATTTAGGAAATTAATAACCATTTGCGGTGTAACCTCCGCAGGATAAGCACTTATGCCAGATTGTGCAATACCATGATCGCTTGCGAAAACAATTAGATGTGGATTAACTAATTCTAAATGATTTTTTTGTTGAACTAAACCAATCTTCAAAGCGATTTTTTCTAATAAACCTAAAGCTCCAAGAGGTTTTGTTTTAAGGTCAATAAGGTGTTGAATTTCTTCTTTTAGCATGTTTTTATAAACTAAGTTTTAATAAAAATGCTTTCGAAATCAAGTGCAATCAATTCAACAAAAACCGAGATTATTGTAGTTTTGATTGAGCTTCAATCGCGAAAGCATTATCTAAAAAGTGGTCTGGCTTATAGTGTTCACTACTTACAGTTGCGCGACAGCTCGAGATTTGCACTCGATTCCCTTTTGTGCAACTAATGTAAGAAAATAATTATGATTTGAAAAAATTAAACTTTTTTAAAATTAATTGATTACAAAAATTTATAATTATGTAATATATTTAGCCTCCTCTACTTTCCTATTAAAAACAGATCAATTTTAATGGAGAATTATCCTATCCCAGCAAACGAAAAGCAAAGATTGCAAGCCGTTTACGATTATAATTTGCAAGCACATGACAAAGACGAAGAATTAGACGTTTTTGCAAATGCCGCAAGTTTAATTTGCAATACACCTATTGCTTTAGTTTCTGTTTTTGACGAAAATTATCAAATCATCAAAGCGAATTGTGGAATAGAAGTGGATGCAGTTCCGCGTCAGCAAACAATTTGTCAATTTTCTTTGATGGAAGATGAAATTTTAGTCATTGATGATGTAAATAGATTTGAACCAGCACATAAAATAGCAGGCGTAAAAGCAGCAAACATCCAGTTTTATGCAGGTGTACCTTTAATAGATGATAACGGCAATGCATTGGGAACGCTTTGTGTTAACGATCATCATCCAAGAAAATTAAGTGATAAACAACGAAGTTTATTGATTCAATTAGGGAAAAATATTACAAAATTATTGGTCAGTAAAAAACGAAAAAAAGACGCTGCTTACTTTCAAAATATCTATAAAATTTCGAATAATTTAATCGGAGTTGCTGATATTAATGGTGTATTGAAATCAATTAACCCAGCCTTTAAAAAAGTTTTAGAAGTTAAAAATGACCAATCAATTCGTTCGAAAAATTTCTTAGACTTTGTTTCGGAAAAGGATAAGAAAAAAGTTCAAATGTTTTTGGCTGATTTGAAAACTAATTCAGGTTCGAATCATTTCAAATGTTTGATGTATTCAATAGAAACGAAGGAAGAAAAATTGGTTGAGTGGTATACTAAATCAAACACTTCGTATGATAACGAGATTTTCTTATTTGGACGAGATATTACACTTGAAAACTCTAAAAAGGAGGAACTTGAAAACAGTGAACGTAAGTTTAGAAATTTTTTCAATTCTTCGCTTGGTTTAATGACGATTCACGATTTGGATGGTAATATTTTATCCATTAATAAAAAAGGTTTAGAATCGATAGGTTATACTGAGGAAGAATCGAAAGATTTGGATCTTAAAAAATTAATTCCAAAAGCAAATCACCAAGAGTATGAAACGTATATAGATACAATTGCTAAGCAAAAGCAAAATTCTGGGTTGATGCCTTTGATTAAAAAGGATGGTATGTTGACTTATTGGTTGTACAGTAATATTTTGGATAAAGATAATGATGGAAATCCGATTGTGATGAGTACTGCGGTTGATATGACGCAGCGAATAATCTTGGAAAGAGATTTGAATCGCGTTCGTCAATTATTAGACCATACCTATGAAGTAGCAAATGTTGGTGGTTGGAAATTTGATTTAATTCACAATAGATTAATTTGGGCTGATACAACAAAAAAAATACACGAAGTTGAGCCAGATTATGAACCAAATGTAGAAACTGCACTTAATTTTTATGAACCTAAGAAAAGTTATCCTAAAATTAAGAAAGCGTTTAAGGATGCTATAGAGAAAGGAATTTCGTATGATTTGGAATTACAAATTATCACGCAAAAGAATAAAACTGTCTGGGTGAGATGCAAAGGAATTCCAGAGTTTGTAGACGGAGTATGCGTTAGTCTTTTTGGGATATTTCAAGATATTAATGATAAGAAAATATACACATTAGAATTAGCCAGACAAAAAGCGATATTCGAAACGTTTATTAATCATGTACCTGCTTCAGTTGCAATGTTTGATAAAAAAATGAATTATTTGACTTTAAGTAACAAATGGAGTGAAGAGTTTGTTGTTAAAAAGAAAAATGTAATTGGAAAGTCGCATTACGATATTTATGATGTTCCTGAAGAAAGAAAATTAATCTATGAAGCGTGTTTAAAAGGAGAATCACACTCTAATCCAGATACTATTTTCAGTACTCCGAAATACGATTCGGAACAGCATTATGCTTGGGAAATTCATCCATGGTACATCAATAAAAAACAAATTGGCGGCTTAATTATGTTTTCTCAAAATATCACCGAATCTGTCAAAAAGAATAAAGAGCTTAAAAAAGCGAAGAAAAATGCAGATATCGCAAATAGAGCAAAATCGGAATTTTTAGCAAATATGAGCCATGAAATCCGAACACCATTAAATGGAGTGATTGGTTTCTCTGATTTATTGTTGAAAACGCCTCTTAATCAATCACAGAAACAATATTTGAATTATATTAATGATTCTGCTAATTCATTGTTGTCAATTATTAATGATATTTTAGATTTCTCTAAAATTGAATCGGGGCGAATGGATGTTTCGATTGAAAAAAATAATTTATTCGAATTAGGAAATCAAGTCATTAATGTTATTCTTTATCAAGCCGAAAATAAGAAAATAGAACTGTTATTAAATATCGATAATAGTTTACCTCAATTTATTTGGATTGATGAAGCGCGTCTAAAACAAGTTTTGATTAATCTACTTGGGAATGCCGTGAAATTCACCGAAAAAGGAGAAATAGAACTTAAAATTAACCAAGTCGAACCAATTGTAGAAGGGAAGAAAGCGAAACTTAGATTCTCTGTTCGCGATACGGGAATTGGGATTAAACCAGAAAAACAATCCAAAATTTTTGATGCTTTTACACAAGAAGATAGTACTGTAAGTAAACGTTTTGGAGGAACAGGATTAGGTTTAACCATTTCGAATAAATTGTTAAATTATTTCGGAAGTCATTTAGAATTGGAAAGTGAAGTCGACAAAGGCTCTACATTTTACTTTGATTTGGAAGTGGATTACGAGTATAATTTTAATCAACAATTTGACCATTTAGACGAGATAAAACATGTTCTGATTGTGGATGATAACCAAAGTAATCAGGTTATTTTGAAGCATATGTTAGAGTTTAAAAAAATCACTTCTGACCTTGCAAATAACGGAATGGAGGCGTTGCAAAAAGTGTTGAATGGTGAAGTGTATGATGTTATTTTAATGGATTATCACATGCCTGTTTTAAATGGTTTAGAAACAATTCAGAAAATAAAAGAATACGTTGAGTCGAAACAAACAAAAATACCTTTAGTGTTATTGCATAGCTCATCTGAAGATGAATTTTTGATTCAGAAAGCTAAAGAATTAGGGATAAATTCTCGTTTATTAAAACCGATAAAATCAGAAGAATTATTCGAAACATTACGAAAAAGTGTCATCGATTCGAAAGAAAATCAAACAATAGAAATTGAAGAACCAAACGAAAATACACAAGATTTTTCAAAACAATTTCATATTCTTATTGCTGATGATAATATGGTGAATATGGCACTGAATCAGCAAATCATAAAAAATATAGCACCAAATAGTGTGTTGTACACGGCTATAAATGGAGTTGAAGCAGTAGCTGTTTGTCAAGAAAATCAAGTTGATTTAATTCTAATGGATATTCAAATGCCAGAAATGAATGGTATTGATGCAACGAAATTTATTCGATTGATCAATAATTATCAAGATGTCCCGATTATTGCCGTTACAGCGGGAAATGTGAAAGGCGAAAAAGAAAGATGTCTTGAGGTTGGTTTGACTGACTTCTTAGCGAAGCCAATTCGAGAAAATGATATAGTAGATATGATGAAAAAATGGTTGAATTTTTCTCAAGAAACGCAAAATGAAAACGAAGATTTTGGAAATCATATTGATGTATCAATGATTGATAATTATACAAAAGATGATGAATCGTTCAGAAAAACGTTTATCGAAATTATTATCAATGAATTAGAAAAAGACAAAATAGCGTTTAAAACACATAGTAATACTAAAAATTTAGAACAAATCAATCAATTAGGGCACAAAGTAAAAGGAACTTCGAAAACGGCTGGACTTCTTATTTTGGCTGATTTAACTGAACAAATCGAAAAAGCAACTTCTATAAATTACATAGAAGAAAACCAACTTATAATGCGAATAGAAAACGAAATTGAATTAGTTATTAATTATTTAAAAAATATTTAAAAACCAATAGAATGCAGATTTTAATTGCCGAAGACGACGAATTGATTTTAAAAACAATTGAGCATAAACTTAAAAAAGAAGGCTATACAGTTGTTTTAACACGAAATGGAAAAGAAGCAATCAACAAGATAGAAACAGAAAATATTGATCTGATTATTACTGATATTATGATGCCTTTTGCTTCTGGTTTGGAGATTATTAGTGCTGTTAGAAAGAGTAAAAATGCTGAAACACCTATTATTATTTTGTCGTCTTTAGGACAAGAAGATGTGGTTGTGGAAGCTTTTGATCTTGGTGCAAATGATTTTATGGTAAAACCATTTAGTCCTGTTGAATTATCAGTACGCGTAAAAAAAATCTTAAAATAATACAATGATTATCCTACAAATCATAACATATACCGAGTTAATCGTAGGAATTTATATTCTACTTATTTTACTTTTTTTGATTATCATATATACATTGTTGAAAAGTATTATTGAATATAAAATCATTACAAAGAAAAATAAGTGGAATGCGATTATTGATCAAGAGATTTATGAAACGATTTTAGAAGAAAATAATCAACAGAATACAGATTTTAATGATTATTTAAAATCAAGTTTATTCAAACATTATTTCATTAAAAAACTCCTAAAAGCAGAACATAACTTTTCGGGAAATTCTAAAGAGAATATTCGTAATTTATTTGGACAATATCAACTCAAGAAAATATCCTTACAAAAATTAAACAGTAAAAAAGGACACGAAATAGCCGAAGCTATACAAGAAGTGACAGCCATGAATTGCATCGAAACTTTGCCTAAAATTAAAACTTTGCTACATCATAGAAATGAGTTGGTTCGTACAGAAGCTCAATATGGTTTGGTGAAATTCTCTGGTTTTGAAGGTTTATATTTTTTGGATGATTTACAAGAACAATTAACAGATTGGCATCAATTAAAATTATTGGAAGCAATTAACACTTTACCAAATAATGATGAGGTTGAGCAGTCAATTTCGAATTGGTTGAAATCAACGAATCAGAGTGTAAA
This sequence comes from Empedobacter sp. 225-1, assembly GCF_030328185.1. Lineage (NCBI taxonomy): Bacteria > Pseudomonadati > Bacteroidota > Flavobacteriia > Flavobacteriales > Weeksellaceae > Empedobacter > Empedobacter sp. 225-1. The sequence goes on from NZ_JACALO010000017.1 coordinate 45,471, forward strand.
AGTTTTTGCGATGAAATTGATTCGTAAGTTTCAATTGTTACAAATGCACGATTTGGTTGCGGAAAATTTGCACGATTCTGATGAAAAAACCTTGAAAGAAACAATTAAAACTTTGGTTAGAATCGAAAGTGAAACCACTTCAACTTTATTCATTCATCATTTCGAAAGATATGAAGAGAAATTTCAATTGCAAATTTTGAAAGCTTTAGAACTAATTTCAAATCCAGAAAATAGTTTATTCTTGAAAACTCAGGCGATAGAAAATGAATCATTTTCAGTAAAAAAAGCAAGTGTGAAAGCATTAATCCATTGTTGTGATAAAAATGAGGTATTACAACTTTCAACTCAATCAAATTCTCCCGAATTAAGACAAATTATTAATCAAATTATTCAAGAACACTAATCATGAATTGGCTTGAAACCGCTTTCGATTTTTTTATTTATGGATTTCTTTTTTATTCTATCCTTTTAATTATTGTGTATGGATGGATTGGACTTTACGCAAAAGGAGCAATTAAATCATATATCCGAAAAAATAGTTTTACAGATTATTCCCTGATTGCAACTTCTTCAAATGCACCAACGTTTAGTCTTATTGCTCCAGCTTATAATGAAGGGGCTACAATTGTAGAAAATGTACGCTCGTTGTTGTCGTTGTATTATAATCAGCTCGAAATTATTATTGTAAATGATGGATCCAAAGATGATTCGTTGCAACGATTAATTGAGGCGTATGATTTGATTAAAATAGATTATTTCGTTGAGGGAAATATCAAAACAAAACCTATAAATGCGATTTATAAAAGTAGCAATCCTGTTTTTAAAAAATTGGTAATTGTTGACAAAGTAAATGGTGGAAAATCGGATGCGTTAAATGTTGGAATTAACATCGCGACAAATGATTACATAGTTTGTATTGACGTTGATTGTATCTTAGAACAAGATGCCATCCTAAAGCTTGCTAAACCTTTTATGGACGAAGCAAAAGCTAAAGTAATTGCTTGTGGTGGCGTGATAAGATTGGCCAATAATTGTACGATTATCGACGGTAAAATTGTAGATGTTAATTTGCCAAAAACTCGTTTGGGTAGAGCTCAAGCGTTAGAATATATCAGAGCGTTTGTTTTGGGAAGAATGGCATGGTCGCGTGCCAATGGATTGATGTTGATATCAGGTGCTTTTGGTGCTTTTGATCGCGAAATTGTATTGCAATGTGGAGGTTACGATCACGATACTGTAGGAGAGGACATGGAATTGGTGGTGCGCATGCGTCGTTATATGCACGAAAACAAGTTACCTTATAAAGTTGTTAATATTCCGGATCCGCTTTGTTGGACCGAAGTTCCTGAAAGTAAAGAAATTTTAAATAAACAGCGCAATCGTTGGATGCGTGGAACGATAGAAACATTGTGGAAACATCGTATTTTATTTTTCAATCCGAAATATGGAAAGTTAGGGATGATGAGCTATCCTTATTGGTTTTTCTTTGAGTTTTTAGGTCCAATTATCGAGTATCTTGGATGGATTATTTTCTTTATTCTAATGTTTTTAGGGTTGATCAATTGGCATATTTTCTTTCCTTTAATGATTTTTGTATTGCTTTACGGAATTTTATATTCGATTTATGCCATTTTGATTGATTTGATGACGTATAACGTTTACAACAAGAAAGGAGATATTCCAAAATTGTTTTTAACCGCGTTTATAGAGCCATTTACTTTTCATCCTTTTGTAGTTTTAGCTGCCGTAAAAGGAGTAAAGGATTTCTTTTTGAAAAATAATTCATGGGGAGAAATGACGCGACAAGGTTTTGGAGGAAATCAAGCAAAAGAGTTGTCTGTTTTGCAAAAAATGAAATTAGGATTTGTGAATTTAGTTCAACAAACGACTTTTATTTCATTGATTTATCTTTTACTTTTTGGGGTATCTACAATTGTTGAAATTTCTTTTTATAAACAAAATTTAACCCCACATGCTCATCAAACATTATTTCTTGATTTATTTGTTCACAATATTGATTTTGCTTTAGACAGTATTTTTATCGTTAGTTTAATTTACTTCTTATTGCAATTTTATTCTATCGGTTGGGCGAAGAAATGGGTTATTTTTGCTTATTCATTTTTAATTGTTGCAAATATAGGATTGATAAAATATTTTGAAACGACGCTCAACTTATTAGGTTCCGATTTATTTTTATACACATTCGATGAGTTAAAGCTGATTATTGGAGCTTCTGGTGTTATGAATGTTACCAATATTATTCTATCTCTGGTTGTAATTAGTTTATTGACGTTGATTTTTACGTACAGTTATAAATTAAAAATCAAGCAGAAATATCTCCAATTTCCGCTGATTGTACTAAGTCTTTTCGCGATTATTATTCCGATTAATCTGTTTGTAAAGGATGCAGAGAATGATGAGTTTTCGTCTAATTTAGTTTTAAGTAAATCGTCTTATTTTTTCTCTAATTCTTTAGAACAATTTGCTGAAGATAAAATAACCAAAATTGATTTCTTGAATGCAAATTCAACTGCAAAGAATCAAGATAACCGAAATTATCCAGACAAAGAAAATTATCCATTTTTATACCAAGATGATAACCAAAACTTTTTTGCAAAACAATTCAATTTATCAACTGAAAAGCCAAATGTTGTTTTTATTGTAATTGAAGGTTTGGGGAGAGCATATAGCAACGACGGAGCGTATTTAGGATCGTTTACACCTTATATTGATCAACTATCTAAAAAGAGTTTGTATTGGGAAAATGGATTGAGTACGACGGGAAGAACATATGGTGTTCTACCAGCGTTAACAGGTTCTTTGCCATTTGCTGAAAATGGTTTTATGGAGCAAAATAACTTACCTCAACATTTCAACTTGTATAATTTATTGAAAAGTAATGGTTATAAAACGGGGTATTTTTATGGTGGTGATGCAGATTTTGACTTTATGTCTAAGTATTTGTATTATTCGCAAGTGGAAACGATTATAGATGAAGATGATTACGGAAACGATTATGCGAAAATCCCTTCGAATAATGGCTTTTCTTGGGGATATGATGATCATTCGGTTTTTAAAAAATATTTAACAATACAGAAAGAAGATGGTCAACCTTATTTTAATGTTTTAATGACTTTAGCGACGCATAGTCCATTCTTGATAAACAATGTTGAGAAATACAATAAACAGTTTGATAAGTTGGTTGAAACAAGAAATTATGATGCGACAACTTTAGCTACAATCAAAAAATATAAGCAGCAATTGGTTACTTTTTTAAGTGTAGACGATGCGTTAAAAAATTTTTTTGAAACATATCAAAAACGTTCAGATTTTAATCAAACTATTTTTGTGATAACAGGAGATCATAGAATGCCAGAAGTGCCGATGGAAACGAAAATAGATCGTTTTCATGTGCCAATTATAGTGTATTCACCGTTATTGAAATCACCAAAAAAGATGTCGAATATTGTCACGCATTTTGATATTGCCCCAACATTTGCGACTTATTTTAGAGATTCATATAGAATGAACTTACCGCACCATGTAACATGGATGGGACAAAATCTGGAAAATGGTAAGTCAAATTTCAGAAAACAAGGTGTTCCGCTAATGCAAAACAAGAATATTTTGGATGATTATGTTTTCGAAAATTATCATTTGTCAGGAGGGAAGTTATATCGAATCGAAAAGAATTTAACAGAAGATCTTGAACAAAATTCAAAAATGGAAGATGAGTTAAAGAATCGTATGAAGTCGTTTAAAACAAAAAACCATTCGTTGAAAAATATTCAAAAAATGGTTCCTGATTCTATATTTAACCGTTATATCAATTAGAATTTTCGGCTGTACGAAACGCTTACATCAAATTGATTTCCTTTTTGATTTGGACGATATTCCTGGTTATAATAATTTGCACCGATTGTAATTAAATTCAAATCTTTGATCGAAAAATTATAATTAGCTCCAATTTTAAAGGATTTCAATTTGTAAGTAGTATTTTCTAAAAGATTATTGTTAAAATCTTCTGGAGAAATACCTGTCCCTATCGCTAAACTTAAATAATTATTAGCATCACCCGTATAATAACGCGTTGTAAAGGTATACGAATGAGAGATGTTATGATCGCTTGGAGTAACAAATGCTCTTAAGTTAAACCAATAATTTTTGTAGTATTTTCCGATAGATCCTGTAAACATCCAAACATCATCAGAAAAATGAAGTTGACGATATCCTAATTCAGCTTCAAAACTCTTTGGTAAATTTGCATATAATGATGCCCCTGTACGGTATTTTGGGAAAATACCATCACTATCTGAATATCCACCACCAATATACATGTAAAATGTCTTAGAGAGTCTCGGATAAGCTTCTACTTCGTATTGTACACCATTATCTTTAAATTTGTTGGCGTAATTCACTTTAAAAATCAATGAGCCCAAAGCAGTTTGACGTTTGTAACTGACTGAAACTTGATGCCAATCATCAGCAAATTGTTTATCGAAATGTGAATAATTGTAATTTACACCAATTGCATTTTTCGTATTATTAATTTCGATGCGATTAGCCAATTCGCGTGCTTCCGTATTTTTAGGATTAATCGCAATTAATTCTTTGATTGTTTCTGATGCATCACTATAAAGATCCCCTGAATTCTGAATCTTAGCTTTTAACAATAATAGTTCTTCATGCTTAGGGTATTTAATTAAACCACGATCAATGATAGATATAGCTTCTGTATAATTCTCATTCCAATATTCAAGCGAAGTGTAGGCCAAATAAAAATCAGTTGAAGGATCCATGGTTTTTTCTATATTCTGAAAAACTTTTCGAGCTTCATCCGTTTCATCATTCCATGTGTAAATTCTTCCCAAGAAAACAGCTATATCAGTATATTCTGGAGATTGTGCTAAAGCTTGTAAAGCTAATTTCTTTGCAGCTGTATAATCTTTTTCTTCGAAAGCTTTGTGTCGAGCTTCTAGAAATAAATCATCTGAACTTTTTGTTTCTTGGCTATAAGAAAATAAAGGTAAAAAGGTAAGAGTAAATAGGGCCTTTCTTAAAAATGATTGTTGAATCATGTGTTAAAAACGTACTTTGTTAAAGCGATAAAGATATAATTATTTGAAGCATAAAAAAAGCCCAAGAAAATAAATTCTTGAGCTTTGTTGTACCTCAGGCGGGACTTGAACCCGCACGTCCTAATGGACACAGGATTTTAAGTCCTGCGTGTCTACCAATTCCACCACCAAGGCATCCACTTCTAAGAAAGAAGTTGAGCGGGAAACGAGACTCGAACTCGCAACATTCAGCTTGGAAGGCTGACGCTCTACCAATTGAGCTATTCCCGCGTGTAAATTGTAAAAATCAAATTAAAAAGTACCTCAGGCGGGACTTGAACCCGCACGTCCTAATGGACACAGGATTTTAAGTCCTGCGTGTCTACCAATTCCACCACCAAGGCAAAATTTGATTTTTGAATTTAATATTTCAAAGAGCGGGAAACGGGGCTCGAACCCGCGACCTCAACCTTGGCAAGGTTGCGCTCTACCAGCTGAGCTATTCTCGCGATTGGAGTGCAAATATATAAAATCAATTTCTAATAATCCAAATGAAATTTGAATAAAATTTCAAAAATATAGTTGCACTTCTATTAATTAGTTGATAGGCATTAACATATCAGCTACTTCTTTTATTTTATCTTTCATCTTTTTACGGTGAACGATCATATCAACGAAGCCTTTTTCTAATAAAAATTCAGAAGTTTGGAATCCTTCTGGTAAATCTCTACCAATTGTTTCTTTGATAACACGTGGTCCAGCGAATCCAATTAATGCGCCTGGCTCAGCCATAATCACGTCACCAATAGATCCGAAAGAAGCTGTAATACCTCCGAAAGATGGATTCGTTAACACTGTAATGTAAGGAATATTGTGGTCTGCTAATTGAATTAATTTAGCTTCTACTTTTGCTAATTGCATTAACGAAATTGCAGCTTCCATCATACGCGCTCCACCTGATTGTGTAATGATTACATACGGTGTTTTGTGTTTGATTGAATAATCAATTGCACGTGCGATTTTTTCTCCCATTACAGAACCTAAAGAACCTCCAATGAATTTGAAATCCATACAAGAAATAGTAATGTCACGGCCATGAATTTTTCCAGTCGCATTGCGAATAGAATCTGTCATTCCCGTTTTCTTTTTAATTTCTTTTAAACGATCTTTATAAGGCTTTGTATCTGTCCAATTCAAAGGGTCTTTACTTTCTACTTTTGTGTCTAATTCTGTGAATTTTCCTTCGTCAAATAAGATGTCAAAGTATTCTTGAGAACCAATTTGTACGTGATGATCATCCTCTGGACTTACATACGCGTTCGCTTTTAATTCTTCAGTTTCGATAATTTTTCCTGATGGTGTTTTGTACCATAAGCCTTTCTTAACGTCTTTTTTTGACTCTGTAGGCGTTGTAATATTTTTCTTGCTTCTTATAAACCAAGGCATATTCTCTGTTTTTATTTGAATAGAAAAATCTCTTTTGAAGATTATCCTAAAGTATTAACATTATTTAAATCGTGGCAAGCTTGGATTAATCTTTCTTTGAAAGAAATTTCTCCTGCTCTTAACCATACACGTGGGTCGTAGTATTTTTTATTTGGAGATTCAGCACCATCTGGGTTACCAATTTGTCCTTGTAAATACGCTGCATTTTCGTCAAAATATTTGCGAACACCTTCCATAAATGCATATTGTAAATCTGTATCAATATTCATTTTAATCACTCCATAGCTAATTGCTTCTCTGATTTCTTCTAAAGTAGAACCAGAACCTCCATGGAAAACAAAATTTACAGCGTTTTCTACATTATATTTTTCGTTGATGTATTTCTGAGAGTTATCTAAAATTTTTGGTGTTAAAACAACATTACCAGGTTTGTAAACTCCGTGTACATTACCAAATGCAGCTGCAATCCAGAAATTATTAGAAACTGATTTTAAATTCTCGTAAACATAAGCTACTTCTTCTGGTTGAGTATATAACAAAGAGTTATCAACATTGGAATTGTCAACGCCATCTTCTTCACCTCCTGTGATACCTAATTCCATTTCCAACGTCATTCCGACTTTAGACATTCGATCTAAGTATCTTTTACACGTTTCTACGTTTTCTTCTAATGGCTCTTCAGATAAGTCTAACATATGAGAACTAAATAAAGTCTTTCCGAATTTATTGAAATGTTCTTCGTTAGCATCCATAATACCATCAATCCAAGGTAATAATTTTTTTGCACAATGGTCAGTATGTAAAATTACTGTAGCTCCATATGCCTCAGCTAATGTATGAATATGTTTTGCACCTGCAATAGCTCCTTTAATAGCAGAAAGTTGATTTTCACCTTTTAATCCTTTTCCAGCATTAAAAGCAGCACCTCCGTTAGAAAATTGAATAATAAGAGGAGAGTTGACTTCTACTGCAGCTTCCATTGCAGCATTAACTGTATCTGAACCAATGACATTACACGCAGGTAAAGCGTACTGATTAGCTTTTGCATCATTAATGATGTCTTGAACTAATGAACCGGTTGCAACCCCGGCTGGAAATTTTCTGCTCATTATGTTAGTATTTTGTGAAACAAATATAGATGTTTTTTTAGAAAGGATAATTAATTCCGAAGTGTAATCTTGGTTTCAAGATATTAAAATTATCAAATTGCCAACGTTCACCTATTTCGTATGAAGGATCATAAATTTTGTAACCTAAATCAAATCTTACAATTGCAAACGTACCAATGTGGTAACGGAAACCTACACCAGACCCAATTCCTAATTCTTTATAAAAATCTTTGAACTTGAATAATGTTTCTTGTCGATCTTTATTAACGCCCCAAATATTACCAGCATCAATAAAATATGCACCTTCTAAACTTCCGAAAAGATGGAAACGATATTCAGCATTGAATAACAATTTCATACTCTCAAATTCTAAACTCTGATTTTTTGAATTGATACGAGGTTTACTTCCAGGACCTAATGTCAATGGAGCCCAACCACGCACATCATTTGCACCTCCTGCCGAATAACTTCTTACAAATGGCGCTGTGTCTGAATTTCCGTAAGGTTGAATAATACCAAATAAAAATCGACCAGCTATGCTTGAATTAGAATTCATTTTAAATTTTCGACGAACATCAATGTCCAATTTTACGAATTGAGAATAAGGAATGCCAAAAATTAATCCTGCTTGATTTCCATCTCGATCAGGTTCAGCTTTATTAAAACCAAAGGCTTTGTCCAAACCTCGTAAAATATTTCCAGCTAACTCAATTCTAGCTTGTATAAACCACGGATTACTTTTTGGACGAAAGGCATTTTCTTGATTGTATGTAAATTGATATATAAATGAATTAATCAATATATTTTGAGAAATGTTTGCTTTTCTGTATAACATGTTTTCAAAATCAACATATAATCTTGCATCTTCTCCTGTTAACGAGTTCTGAAATCCTTTGTCTGCCTCAATAGCGTCTGTTAATTCATCATCTGTTACATAAATTGGTGCATCTGGATTGTATTCGTAATAGAGTTTTTTTACTTCTTCTTTTGTTGTATTATCTCTAGTAAAAACTTCGTAATAGCGATCTTTTTTACGATTATTGATAAATTCAGTGTTGAAAATAGAGACTTTGTGTTGAAATTCTGAACTCGAAATATCCATATCAAAACCAAAGCCATAAGTCGTTTTATCTAAACCTACATTTTTCTGCGTACTTGCATTCATTCTGATTGCCGATTCAGCAGAGAAACGTTTAGGTAAAATATTATCAAGATTAATAGGTGTTAACAAATAAGGAAACTTCAATTTGGTTTCAATTCCAACTTCGTAAGCATTCAAGAAAGCTTTATTCATCGAGAAATCTTTGTTAACCGAACCCAATGTTCCTTTTAACGTTGTTTCTAAATTTTCTCCTCCACCAAATAAATTCCTCGAAGTTAAGGTCATCCCGGGAGAAATTGCAAAATTCATATAACGAGAAGCGTAACTTTCGACAAATAAATTCAAATCGTATTTCTTTTTAGGCGTAAAAAAAACATCAACATTCAAAATCGAATCTTGTTTGGTTATTCTAAATCCATGTAAATTGATATTTTCTTTTTTGAAAATATTTCTTTTTGTTTGAATTTCTTGTCGTTGACGATACAATTGATTTGGTCGAATTACAAATGCATCTGTAAAATATCGAGGACGATATTCTGGTTCTTTTGTATAAAAAACGTTGTAATCTTTGTATTCCTTTTTGATTAATGAACTTTCGTCATCAACTATATTGCGCGAATCGGCATAGATATTGACCTTCCCAAAACGATATTGCGTAAAAGGAGTAATACTATCAATTTTCAACGAATCTTGACTAAGTTTATCAATAAACATTGTAACATCAAGGCGCTTATTGCTTTTTAATGTATCCGCTTCAAAGTATAAATCTTCTCCCGTGTCATTAAAATCATAGTAACCTCTGTTTTTTAATAAATCAACAATACGATCACGTTCTTCTTCAAATTTATCAAAGTTGTATTGATCTCCAGCATGTAACACAGTTTGTTTTCCCAAAGGAGAATTTAAGTATTCTTCAATTTTAACGTCAGAAATTTTTTGAGTAAACGTTTCGATATAAGATGGTTCACCTAATTTAATATCATAAATGGTTTCTGCTTTTTTCGAAACCGAATCTTTGTCATAAGAAACAGCTACTTTCGAATCGAAATAACCTTTGTCATGAAATAATCGATTTAAGTTCTTTGCCGAAAATTCTGACTGTTCTTCGTCTAATAAAATTGGTGCTTCACCTTGGCTAAAATAAAGACGTTCTTTCCACAAACTTTGTCCAACATATTGGTTCAGATTATTCTTTGTTAACAAACTATCCAATAACTTTTGGTTACGGAAAGGGGCGTCTACACGATAATATTCCTGAAATGTCTCATCAAACTTTGCAGGCGACCAATTGTACACCCATTGCCAAAGAGGAAAAAATCCTAAGAACTTTCCGGCAGGCTTTTGTTTTACATAATCACTTAAATCTTTGTTGATTATCGCCTTTTTCTTCTTTATATCAGGATCCTCTTTATCGTATTCAAATTTGTTTTTTACAAACAAATATTCTCCTTCAGGAACTTTTTTAGTTGTACTACAGCTATAAAAAAGTAATCCCAAACAAGAGATAAGTGCTATATTTGTTGTAATTTTTTTTTGCATAAATATGTTATCAAATAACGTTATTAAGATAATAACATCTCTCGGTTCTAAAAAATATAGACAAAAATATAATTTGTTTGTCGTAGAAGGTGTTAAAAATATTGGGGAAGTTATAAAAAGTTCTATAAATATTAAAGAATTATTTATAATTGAAGACTTTTGGCCCGAAGCAACACACATCAAAAAGACATTTATAGAAGAAAAAGAGTTGAAAAAGATCAGTTTCTTAACAACTCCTAATGTTGGCCTTGCACTTTGTGAATTACCAAATTATGATGAAAATATCCAATTAAAAGGTTTGTCGATTGCGTTGGATGATATTCGAGATCCAGGAAATTTAGGCACAATTATCCGTTTGGCTGATTGGTTTGGTGTAGAGGATATTCTTTGTTCCAAAGAATCAGTTGATATGTACAACCCAAAAGTTGTGATGTCGACAATGGGATCTTTTACACGAGTGAAGGTGCATTATATTGATTTAGAAAAATATTTATCCCAATATAAAGGAAACATTTTCGGAACTTTTATGGAAGGAGAATCTATATACGAGCAGACACTTCCACAAGAAGGTATCTTGGTAATGGGGAACGAAGCAAATGGTATCTCAAAAGAAATCGAGGCGTTGACGACAAATAAACTAAGCATTCCGTTTTTTGGGACAAATGGTTCTACAGAAAGTCTAAACGTTGCCGTTGCAACAAGTGTCATCTTAGGCGAGTTTAAGTCTCAACTTTTGCACAAATCATAAAAAAAACTTAATGTTTGCAAACGGGTTATTATTCCACAAATAAATATATACTTTAGTGCGAACAAACAAATAGATTAAGAAAAAACACATGAAATATGTAGCGGTTGTTCTTGCTTCTGCCATGCTTTTTATGGGAAGTTGTAGCAAGAAAAACGAACAAAAAGAAGAACTTAGAAAGAAGGATCCGCATGCTTTGCGCTTTGATTCATTGGATTGGAAGGCAGATTTCAAGCCAATGCACTACACACAAGCAGAGATTAATGATTACCGAAACAAAGTAAATACCTATTATCAAGACTTTTGGGTCAATGGAAATGTAAGTGGAGGTTTGCTGATTGTGAAGAATGGTCAAGTACTTTTAGAGAAATATCAAGGGATGGCAGACCAAAGAAATCAGCGTCCTATCACTCCCGAAACCCCTATTCATATTGCATCTATCTCGAAGGTTTTTACATCTGTTGCTATTCTAAAGTTGGTAGAGAAAGGTAAAATTACATTAGATCAAAAGGTAAATACACTGTTAAATAATTTTCCTTACGAGGATATCACAGTTCGTCATTTGCTAAATCACCGCAGTGGTTTACCAAATTATGCCAACGTTTTGTGGAATGGTAAGAAGGTGATGATGGATCGTGAGAAACCAATTTCTAATCAAGATGTGTTAGATATCTTCACCGAACACGATGTTAAACAAATTCGTTCAGCAGATAAAGGTTTTTATTACTCGAACACCAATTATGCTTTTCTTGCTTTAATCATCGAAAAGATAATGAAAATGCCTTACCCTAAGGCGATGAAATACATGGTTTTTGACCCGCTTGAGATGAAAAACACCTTTGTTTTTGAGTATGATCGCGATAAAGATACAGTAGCTCGTTCGTACAAATACAATGGTTATGAGTGGGCTTGGGACGATTTTGACCGTACTTATGGCGACAAAAACATCTATTCTACACCAAGAGATCTGTACAAATTAGACATTGCCATGTATTCGAACGATTTTTTACCAAAGAAAATCAAGAAAGAAGCTTTCAAAGGATATAGTTATGAGCAAAAAGGTTATAAGAATTATGGGCTTGGAATGCGTTTGTTAGAATACGAAGATGGTAAAAAATTGTTGTATCACAATGGTTGGTGGCACGGGAATAATACTGTTTTTGTACACGATGTTAACAATCAATTTACGATAATAGCTTTAGGAAATAAGCAGAACAAAAATATATATAGTGCCTTTAGATTAGCAGGACTTACCGGTACTTATCCTATAAAAGCACCCATAAAAGATTCGATGAAATAAGACGAACAAAGAAGAATAAGGCTGCATATTGTGCATAATCTTCATCAAATTTTATCATAAAAAGTAAAAGCTTTCATTCATTTGAAAGCTTTTTTTAATGCTCTTTTTTCGTATGATACTGATAATCAACAAATTTATTTTGTGAATTAAATATAAAGTATTAATTTAGAGTTAATTAACTATTAACCTGAAAATACTTTTAATTATGGCAATAAAATACAACGTTATTCAAAAAGCTTATCCAGGAGATCCTACTGGTCCTAAAAAGTTTTATGCAAATTCTATTGCAGATGGTGAAATCTCTCTTCGTAGATTAAGTAAAGAAATCGCTCAAACTTCTTCCGTTAGTGAAAGTGATGTCTATGCATCGTTGATTGATTTAGCAAAAATGTTAGCTAAACATTTGGCAGATGGTAAAATTGTTCGCTTAGGAGATTTTGGATCTTTTCAGATAAGTATAAGTAGCGAAGGTGCAGATTCAATTTCAAAAGTAACTTCTGCTTCTATTAAAAATGCTAAAATACTTTTTAGACCTGGCATTGATCTTCGAGAGACTTTAGCGACTTTAAAGTATGAAAAAAAGAAAAGTTAATGTAATTTTTTTAACTTCTAATTGAGGCCAATAAAAAAACGTCAGTAGGTTTTGAGTAAAACCTACTGACGTTTTGAGTAAAACCTACTGACGTTTTGATTAAAACCTAACTACGTTTTATTATGAATGTTATATTGAACTATTCATTACTTTATATTAAGTCAATAATAATGACATAATCTTATTAAAAATTAGACCTATGTTTCTGTGTAGTTAACTATAAAAAGTTTAAAGTTTAATTTGCTTCTTACTGTTTAATATCCATGATATCTCGCAAAACATTTCCGAAGATATTAAATCCAAGAACCAATAACATGATGGCTAAACCTGGTAGGATTGCCAAATGTTGTTTCCCAAGAATGATATGGTTGTAATGTTCTTTGATGATATTTCCCCAAGACGGAGTAGGAGGTTGTGCGCCAATTCCAAGGAAACTAAGCCCACTTTCTACTAAAATTGCCGAAGCAAAATTGGCTGCCGATATCACAATAATAGGAGCAACCACGTTGGGTAATATTTGATTGAAGATGATTCTTGCATCCGAAAAACCTAAGGCTTTTGCTGCTTCTACAAATTCTTTTTCTCTGTACGATAAGAATTGTCCACGTACAACACGGGCAACTTCTACCCACATCGTTAGACCAACGGCAATAAATATCTGCCAAAATCCTTTTCCAATAGCCAAAGTAATAGCAATAACCAATAGTAATGTTGGGATAGACCACACTACGTTTATCAGCCACATAATCATATTATCGACTGTTCCCTTGTAATATCCTGCGATAGCGCCCAGGGAAACTCCTACAAGTAATGAGATGAATACTGCGATAAACCCGATAAGAAATGAAATTCTTGTCCCGATGATTAACCTCGAATAAAAGTCTCTTCCGTACGAATCTGTACCAAGAAGATAGGTTTTTGTATAGATATATTGTTTCTCTATATCTTTGGTTTTGATGTTATACTTTGTCCAAGTTGATGCATCTATGGTAATAGGTTCGCCACTAAGTCCGTTTCCTAAATAAGGAACATAGGTAATATTTTGTCCATTGATCTTGTAAGATGAGATACTTATTTGTTCCGAATCGATCTCTTTCCCGAATATATAATCAGTAAAACTTGTTTTTCCTGTATAATTAGGTAATGGAATTTCGATTGTTTTTTGCTGATAACCTATAGGTGCATATGCAATGGTTAGGTCTTGTCTGTTTGCATTTTCTGTTTTGTCTGTCGCGAAGATATAGGCAAAAATAGAGATGATTGCAGCCAATACTATTACACCAAAAGAAAGAACACCAAGGGTGTTCTTTCTTAATTTATTGAATACTATTTGTGAAAATGAACCGTTTTCTTGCTCCATTATTTTAGATCTCTTAAAACGTTAACCGCTTCGTTTAAATAAAAGTCTTTTTGCATTGCTTTGAACCAATTGTTACGTTTTGCTTTTAAGACAGTATCAGTTTTAGTTGTTGTCAAGTCGTTTTGATTCATTGTAAACTTGAAGTTGTTTTTGTACTTATCTAAATTTTCGAACTTTTTGATTTTATCTTCGCGTGTTTTACGGTATGTTTTATAATCTTCTAAGTTCAAAGGAATCTCTTTCATCTCTTCCATTGATTTGATGAATTTGAAACTTTCGTTCATTAGTTTCAAGTGAGTATTATTTTCTAAACGAGCTTTGCTGTTGGCTTTTACTTTTGTTAAATCGAAAGTTGTAGGCCATTTTGCAATAACCAATGGTTTGATTTGATCCCAGTTCAAAGCTTCTGGTCGAGAAGCTTCGCTGATATCTTCGTAAGTGAACTGATCAACTAAAGAAATATCTGACTGAACTCCTTTTAATTGTGTTGATCCTCCGTTAACTCGGTAGAATTTTTGTATTGTTAACTTCACTGCTCCATACTCATCACTTCCCGTTTGACGGTCTAAAGGCAAGATAGTTTGTACTGTACCTTTACCAAAGGTTTGAGGCGATCCCACGATAACAGCACGACCATAGTCTTGCATAGCTGCAGCAAAAATCTCTGAGGCAGATGCAGAAAGCTCGTTAACCATGACAACTAATGGCCCGTCGTATGCGATAGAATTATCTTTGTCTTCGTGAATTTTAAGCATTCCGTCACTACGTCTCACCTGTACAATTGGTCCTTCTTTGATGAACAATCCAGAGATTTTAACTACCTCTTCTAATGAACCACCACCATTGTTACGAACATCGAAAATAAGACCTTTGATGTTTTCCTTCTTCAATATTTCAATTTCTTTCTTGATGTCTTCGGAAGGGTAACGACCACCTTCTTTGCCCATCGGGGTATAAAACTCAGGTAAATAAATCATTCCATATTTATCTCCTTTGTCGTCGGTAATTACAGAGGAACGAGCAAACACTTCTTCAGCTTCGATTACTTCACGAATCAAAGAGATTTGTTGTTGAGAACCGTCTTTTTTCTTAATTGTTAAGACAACTTCTGTTCCTTTTTTCCCTTTGATTAGGCGAATGGCATCGCTCAAAATCATTCCAACAATGTTTTTCGCTTCACCGTCTTTCCCTTGAGCAACTTTTATAATTTGGTCTCCGACTTCTAATTTACCGCTTTTCCATGCTGGACCTCCAACGATAAGTTCTGCAATTGTTGCGTAACCTTTTTTATCTTGAATCTTGGCTCCAATACCTTCCATTTGTCCAGACATTTCGAATTCGAAATCTTCTTTGCTCGTTGGTGAGAAGTAAGTTGTGTGGGGATCGTATTGTTCTGTGTGCGAATTCATGTAAATAGAGAAATAATTTTCGCGTTTTGTTTGCTTGATGCGACGGAAATAATCAGAAATTAAATCTTTTACTTCTTCACGTGCTATCTTTTCAACTTCTGCAAAAGGAGTATCTTTTGTGATTTTCTTTTTATCTTTGTCAGCCAAAGGATCTTTAGCATCTTTTAACGAAGTAGAATTGTTCAAGGTGTCTTTCTTTTCACCTTTTACGTCATCTTGCATAGAAATAATTTCCAGCATTACGTTGTATTTCAGGTATTTGCGCCATAAATCTTTTGCTTCGTTTTTATCTTTAGCGTATTTAGACGTTTTGTAATCGATATTGAAATTCTCTTTTTGATTGTAATCAAAAGGTTTCGATAATGCTTCCATCGAATATTTTTCCGCTTCAGCAATACGTTTGTAAATTGTATCTACAGATGCATTGTAAAAGTTTAAATTTTCTGTTTTATAATAATCATCTAAATTGTGAAAATCTTTTTTGAATAAATCATAATCAGATTGCAAAAGAAAGCGTTTGCTTGGATCTATATATTCTAAATATTTATTGAATACATTTTCTGAAAATTTATCATCAACTGTTGCAGGTTTATAGTGTAGATAAGTTAAGGTATTTCGTGTGTTTTTTACAATTAACTTTTCTCTTTCTTCGTCAGTGTCTAACATGGGTTTGCAAAAGCAAAAAGCAAGTAAACTCATTGATAAAAACGATAGTAAAACATACGTTTTTTTAATTAACATATTGCGATGGTGTTATATAAATTAATAATTTAAGTATCCTTCAAATATAAAACAAAAAGAAATTAGAAGGAAGTTTTTTACATTTGTATAAATGATGAATAAAAGTAATAAATAAATATGGAAAGACCGCTAATTTTAGTTACAAATGATGATGGGGTAACTGCGCCTGGAATAAGAGCGTTAATAGAAGTTGCAAAAGAGTTTGGGGAAGTTTACGTTGTAGCGCCTGATAGTCCACAAAGTGGAATGGGGCATGCGGTTACGATTAATTCGACTTTATTTTGTGATGAGATTGAAGTTGATGCAGAAGTAAAAGAATATGCGTGTTCGGGAACACCGGTAGATTGTGTAAAATTAGCTGTTTCGCAAATTTTACCTCGTAAGCCAGATTTGTGTATTTCTGGAATTAATCATGGATCGAATTCGTCTGTGAATGTGATTTATTCCGGAACTATGTCTGCCGCTGTAGAAGCTGGAATAGAAGGGATTCCTGCAGTTGGATTTTCGTTGTGTGATTTTTCGTACAATGCAGATTTTAAAGCAGGAGAAAAGTTTGTTAAAACAATTATTGCACAAGTTTTGGAACATAAATTACCAAAAGGAGTGGTGTTGAATGTTAATATTCCGAAATTGAAAGAAGAGGAAATTAAAGGAATTAAAGTTTGTCGACAAGCAGACGCAAAATGGGAAGAAAAATTTGATCGTCGCGAAGATCCTCGTGGTAGAAAATACTATTGGATGAGTGGTGAGTTTAAAAACTTAGACAAAGGAGAAGATACTGATGAACGAGCTTTAGCAGAAGGTTATATTTCTGTTGTTCCTGTTCGTTATGATTTAACAGCGCATCATTTTTTGACAGATTTAAGAAACTGGGAGTTGTAACTTTGTTCTAAGTTCTAAGTTCTAAGTTCTAAGTTCT
Source organism: Empedobacter sp. 225-1 (assembly GCF_030328185.1). Taxonomy (NCBI): domain Bacteria; kingdom Pseudomonadati; phylum Bacteroidota; class Flavobacteriia; order Flavobacteriales; family Weeksellaceae; genus Empedobacter; species Empedobacter sp. 225-1. Next base: position 62,790 of record NZ_JACALO010000017.1, read on the forward strand.
AAGTTCTAAGTTCTAAGTTTTTAGTGGAATCATTTTGAGTTTGTCGAGGAATCTATGAGCTTTTAATGATTTAGAAGAATATGAATGAATGCAGAAATAGAAATGAGTTAATTCAAATAAAAAAGGACTTCATTTTAGACTGCACCCAAAAGTTTGGACAGATTAAAAATTAATAATTATAAAAATGAGTTCGATATTGTATCGGGCTC
>NZ_JACALO010000018.1:0-57877 GCF_030328185.1 Empedobacter sp. 225-1
TCGGGTCAGCTCCCTATTATTTCAAGGGATGTTTGTCTATTAGCGTTGTTGTGTAGCCTTGCAGCTAACGGTTTGGGTATTGCCGAAGGCGGGGAAATCAAGGAACAAATGTTGAGTTCAGCACCGCAGTTAGCAAAACCATTTTTTTTTTGCTAATTTACATTTTTCGAAGCAAATAAAAAATGGTTTTTGCGGAATTGTAGTACAAAAGTTGAGTATTGAACATTCAGCCCCGCTTTTGGCAATACCTTGTTAGCGGTAGTTTAATTTTCAAATACTGTTTTTCCGCTCTTTTTTAGTTGGTATTTGTCGCCTTTCCCTGAAAGTTCATAGGTCTCATTTTTATACCAAATACCCGAAGCAGATTTTTGTTCTACAAGATCAATTTGTTCCCCTCCGTTAAGATACGCTTTTACAGTTCCTTCCGTGTTATTGAACGTCAAATTCAATACATCTCCTTTGTCATTCTTCGCAACTATTTCGACTTTATCGTCTTGATGTTCAAAAATTACTTTGTCATCTTTCAAGAGTTGGATGTCGTTCCCTTTTCCACTTAATTCGTAATGGTCGTTTTTGTACCAAATTCCTGATGCAGGTTTTTGACTTGCAAGTTCTGATGATTCACCATTAAATGAAATAGTTACAACATCTTTTGCATTATCAAAAACCATATCAAGTTTGTTCCCTTGTTTGTCGGTTAGTGATTGGTTGGCGATTTCATTTGGCGAAGATGCTGTTGTTTCAGTTTTAGTTTCTTCTTTTTCCTCTTGTTTTGTTTGTTGATTACAAGAGCTTAGTATTAATCCTACTGATAATGATGTAATGATTAAAATCTGCTTTTTCATTTTTTTTAAAAATTTATATTATCCTACTCGTAAAGCTTTTCGGGGTCGCTATTTTGTTAAACTGCTGTTGCAAGAGAATTTCAAATATTATACCAATGTCGTCTAATTATTTTCATTTATTTATTTATTTATTCGTTAGTGTTCCTTTATACACGATTGGCTCGGTAAAATTACCGCTAACTCTCAAATATACGCAACTTTCTATAAAAACCAAATAAAAAGTTAAAATAAATACTGTTTATTGAAAATGAGTAAATTAAGTGTAGTTATTAATTGCGTATTTAGTATTTATTATAGAAATTTTGTGTAATTTTATATTTGTTACAATACAAAATACGAATTTTATGGACGCAAATAATATTGTTAAATTTAATTATTTGAATTATCAATTCTCGCAGGGAATTCATAAGGAGAAAAAAGTTATTTGGATTCATTTTCCCTATAATGCAGTACTGATAAGTCAGCTTAAAAATGTGGTAAACGTAAATTGGAGTCAATCAGTTAGAAAATGGTATGTAGCAGATACGCAGCAATCAAGGAAGTTGTTTAATTTGCCGGTAAAACATTCTGCTAAAAGTTCCCTTACACAGGTTGCCAGCATTAATCAAATAGAGCTTAAACGCTATACCGATCAACTAAAGCTGAAAGGATATAGTGTAAATACCATTAAAACATATACAACCGAATTTATTCAACTGCTTAAACTTCTTAAGACCTATCCCGTGTACGATTTGTCTACAGAAAAACTTCGTGGATATTTTCTTTATTGTATCGATACCTTAAAATTATCCGAAAATCTAATCCACAGCCGTATGAATGCTGTTAAGTTTTATTTTGAACAGGTTTTGTATCGTGAACGATTTTTTATGGATATTCCTCGGCCTAAAAAACCAAGTATTTTACCCAAGGCTATTTCAACGCACGATATTAAAAAAATGCTTAAAACTATTGAGAATAAAAAGCATTTGCTGTTGCTTAAAATGTGCTACGGTATGGGATTGCGTGTGAGTGAATTGGTACATCTTAAAGTTACCGATATTGATAGTAAGCGTATGCAGGTGCTAATTTGCGCAGGAAAAGGTAAAAAAGATCGGTATGCCGTTTTGCCTGAATCGGTTTTAGAAGAATTACGAGCTTATTATAAAGAATACCGACCAAAAACGTATTTGTTCGAAGGGCAAAGTGGTGCACAATATTCGGTTCGATCGGTTCAGCAAGTATTTAAAAATGCCATGAAAAAAGCCAATATAAATAAAAAAGTAGGGGTCCACAGCCTGCGACATTCGTATGCCACGCATCTTATTGAACAAGGAACCGATATTAGATTTGTGCAAGATTTATTAGGTCATAAAGATATTAAAACTACCATGATTTACACCGGTTTAACCGATACAGCCAAACGAAAAATCATCAGTCCGTTAGATCATTTGTAGAAAAAATGAAATTTTAATCTCTAAATAAACAAATTCATTAGAAGTGACGAATGATAAATTTAATTGGTTAACCATTAACTTAAATGGAGGTTGTATGCACTAAAATGCACTTTTTCTATATCGGTTGTATATCCATTCTATATCCACGCTATATCCATTCTATATCCATTCTATATGGTTTGTTCGATGCTCGTATATCGAAGAATTAATTCCCCATTAGACAAAAAAAGTAACTATTTAGCTAAAAAAGACAATTTATTACAGCAATGAGGAGCAACAATTTATTTTTTTATGATTTTAGAGTGGTATTGATTTGAGTTTACATTGATGAAATAAACACCAGTCGTAAGGTGTTCTAAATTTATTTGCGAGACAGCTGTTTGAAATTTTTTATCATAAACCTGCACTCCTACTTCATTGTATATGGTAATTCTTGGCTGCTGCAAAGTCTGAGAAAAATAAAGGTAGTTCTTTACTGGATTTGGATATACCTGTAAAGTAGAAATCGGATGATTTGTTGTATTCAACTTCTCTTGTGCTTGAGAAAAATGCAACAATGTTGCTAATGCTCCTTTGGCCACTTCTGTAAGATAAGTGAGATCTAAATGATCGATTATATCTTGAGAGGTATGCGCATAAGGAGTTTGATTTTGCTCGAAAAGTCCCGTTATCGGATAACCAACTGCTTGAAAAGGCATATAATCGGAACTGTAAGCATTCGATATTTTAGTTTGAAGCGATGTGTACAAGGGGAAAATAGTTGCCATTTGATTGGTTAATTCTGACGAAGCTGCATTATTCGATGTTGGATTGCTTTCGTCTTGTTCGCAAATAATTGTCGTGTTTGCCTTGTTTGCTACTCCACCAACCTCATCTATATTGAGTACAGCTTTAATTTTTAGACTTTGAGGAACCGCAATTTTATTAACATATTCTTGACTTCCGATCAAACCACGTTCTTCTCCTGTGAAATGTATAAATTTGATTGAATAATCGGTTTCAATATCTTTCATTAATCGAGCAATTTCCAATAAAGTTACGGTACCCGAGCCGTTATCATTTGCTCCAGGTCCATTTAAAGTATCGTAATGCCCATCAATAATAATGAATTCGTCAGGGTATTTTTTACCCATTTTTGTTACAATAAGATTATACCCAACATTTCCAAAAACATTTACCGATTGCTGCTCAATCTGAGTATATCCATATTTTACATAATAAGACTTTAACCAACTGAAGGTGTAATCATGCGCCGAAGATCCTACGGATTTAATCCCAAAATCTTGAAATTTTTGTAATTTTTGTTGAACAGAATCATATTTCACTTGATCTACGATTGATTGGTAATAAGTGTTAACTTCTTGTGCATTTAACGTTATAGAAGCTAAAAGAACAAAATAAGGTAAAAATATATACTTCATGAACTATGATTTTAAACAATTTAAAACGTAAAATTCTAAAATTTATTCAAAATAGTTTTTAAATCATCTAAGCTTTCTGTTGCTTTTTTCTTGATATGAATAATTGAAGAATCGGTATAAGAATCTGAAGGATCAATATACAGAATAGGCACATTTGGTTTTACATAATCTTTGAGCGAAGCAGCGGGATATACTTGCATCGATGTTCCAATAATCATCAAAATATCTGCTGTCAAAACCTCATCAATTGCATTTTCTATTTCAGGAACCATTTCTCCAAACCACACAATATGCGGACGAAGCTGATTTCCGTCTTCTGCTAAATCGCCAAGTTTGATTTCGTTATTCCAATCAACAATCAACTTTTCGTTTTTTTCGCTACGTGCTTTTCTTAACTCACCATGTAAATGAATCACTTTAGAAGAACCAGCTCTCTCATGCAAATCGTCTACATTCTGAGTGATAATCGAAACATCAAAATCCTGTTCTAACTCTTTTAGAAAAAAATGCGCTGCATTTGGTTCAACTTCGAACAATTGTTTGCGACGTTGATTGTAAAAATCTTGAACCAATTTCGGATTTCTAAGGTAACCATCAATAGAAGCAACCTCCATAATATCGTGATTTTCCCACAATCCGTTTGCATCTCTAAAAGTAGATAGTCCACTTTCGGCACTAATTCCTGCTCCCGTTAAAACCACCAATTTCTTTTTCATTGTATTGTTTTATAACGTAAATATAACGTTATAAAACAAGAAAACTCCACTTTTACAAATGGAGTTTTTTAGGTTATTTCATCTTTCTTAATTCATCTATTTTCACCAAACACATCACACAAAATGTAACAAACATGGTTAGCGTAAGAATAATAGCGTTAGTTAACATAAGCTTTGGTTTTATGGATTAATATTTTTATTAAAGTTACTATGAAACATTCTTCTGAAATAATTTTTTAGATATAAAAACACACTTAACTTATTTATTTTTAATGAATAAACATTATTATTTAACCAAAAAAAACCTCAATTGGAACACAACTGAGGCCTTTCTCTACTAAAACTTAAGTACCATGAAAACTCAACTAACTTATATAAAGACTAGTACTTGACTTATATTCATCAAACGATATACCAAATTAATATTCAAGCTATTAAATATAAAAAAAGCAGTCAAAATTGACTGCTTTAGATAATTTAACTTTAAAATAGTATTAAAACGTGTATTTATTTTCTTTGATTAAAAGATCTGCGATTTCAGTTTTTAAGTTCACTATGTTTGGATATTCGTTGTAACGCGTAAACCTTCTTAAACCTGATAACATCATACGTTGCTCATCTCCTTCTGTGAAAGAAATAATTCCGCGAGTTGCTTCTGATTTGATAATCTCAACAGATTTGAATAACTGTAATTGAACTAATTTTTCTGCATTTTTCGCAGCGTCAGCACCTTTTGTATTTGCAATTTTTTCTGCACGTAACATCGCAGATTCTACCATATAAATTTCTTGCATGATACGCGAAGCAGCAATAATCAATTGTTGGTGTTGTTCTAATTCAGCTCCAAATTTTTGTAATGCTGAACCCGCAACCATAAAGAATGCTTTTTTCAGATTAGAAATAATTTCTTTTTCTTGTGCAAATAATTCTGAATAATCTGGAACATCAAAAGATGGAATTGACATTAATTCGTTGGCAACATTCATTGCTGGAGACATTAAATCTAATTTTCCTTTGAATGCACGTTTCACCAACATCGAAATACATAATAAGGTATTGATTTCGTTTGTTCCTTCGTAAATTCTTGAGATACGCGCATCTCTCCAAGCTGCTTCCATTGGCATTTCTTTCGAATACCCCATTCCTCCGTAAATCTGAATTCCTTGATCGGCAGAAACTTGAGCTGCATCAGAAATCCAAACTTTCAAAATAGAAGCTTCAATTGCATATTCTTCGATACCTTTTAACTCTGCTTCGTTATGTGGCATTCCTTTCGCAATATTATCTTCGATTGCATCTTCTACATCTTTTGCCGCGCGATAAGCACCCGCTTCTGAAGTAAACGCAGAAACAGCCATATCAGCTAATTTTTCTTTGATTGCTCCAAATGTATTGATTGATGTATTGAACTGTTTACGTTCTGCTGCATATTGTAAAGAATAATCTAAAATACGACGTTGAGCATCTAAACATGCCGCCCCTAATTTGATACGACCAACATTCAATGCATTCATTGCGATTTTAAATCCTCCGTTTCTTTCTCCTAAAAGATTTTCAACTGGAACACGAACTTCATTAAAGAAAACTTGACGTGTTGATGAAGATACAATTCCTAATTTATCTTCTTCTTCTCCTAAAGAAAAACCAGCACCCGCTTTATCTTTTTCTACGATGAAAGCAGTGATGTTTTTATCCTCATCGATACGTGCAAAAACAATGAATAAATCTGCAAAACCAGCATTTGTAATCCACATTTTTTGACCTGTGATGATGTATTCTTTTCCATCTTCAGAAAGAACAGCTTTTGTTTTTCCCGAATTTGCATCAGAACCTGCTTCTGGCTCAGTTAAACAATATGAAGCAAACCATTCTCCTGTTGCTAATTTTGGTAAATATTTTTGTTTTTGCTCTTCTGTTCCGTATAAAGTGATTGGCATTGTACCAATTCCGGTATGTGCACCGAAAGCTGTTGCTAAAGACCCTGTCGCTCCAGAAATGTAATCGCAAACTAACATTGTAGTAACGAATCCCATTCCCATTCCACCGTATTCTTCTGGAACAGAAATTCCTAATAATCCTAATTCACCAATTTTACGCATTAATTCTTCAATTAACGCATAATCTTTTTTCTCGATTTTGTGTTTATTCGGAACTACTTCTTTATCGATAAATTCTTTTGCTGATTGCAAAATCATTTGTTGTTCTTCTGATAAATCTTCGTAAGTGAAGATGTCGTTAAAAGAGGCATCTTTAATTAAGTATTGACCTCCTATTAATCTATTTGGATTTGTAGACATATTTTTTGTTGTTTTAGATATTAGATTTTAGAAATGAGAAGTTAGATAAATCTGAAATCTATAATCTAACCTCTCAATTCTGTGTATTATTTTAGATATTCGAAAATTGAAGCTGCCCCTTGACCTGTTCCAACACACATGGTAACCATTCCATATTTGGCTTTACGCGCTTCCATTTCATGTAACAATTGAACGGTTAATTTTGTTCCAGAACATCCCAATGGATGCCCTAAAGCAATTGCACCTCCATTTACATTAACAATATCAGGATTCAGATTCAACTCGCGCATTATCGCAACAGATTGCGAAGCGAATGCTTCATTCAATTCAATTAATTGGATATCTTCTTGTTTAAGACCTGCTTGTTCCAACGCTTTCGGTATAGCGAACATTGGTCCCATTCCCATAATACGTGGTGCTAAGCCAACCGTAGAATACGCCATTAAACGAGCAACTGGCTCAAGACCTAATTCTTTTACCATATCTTCTGACATTACCATTACGAAAGCAGCTCCGTCAGACATTTGCGAAGAGTTACCAGCAGTAACCGATCCTCCTTGTGCAAATACAGGGCGTAACTTTGCTAAACCTTCAATAGACGTATCAGCGCGAGGACCTTCGTCCACTTTGAAATCTATTTTCTTGGTTTGAACTTTTTCTTTATCATCTAAGAAGTTATATTCAACTCCTATTGGAACGATTTGAGAAGCAAATTTTCCTTCGGCATTTGCTTTTAACGCTTTTTGATGCGAATTGAATGCAAACAAATCTTGGTCTTCGCGAGAAACTTTAAATTCCTTCGCAACTTCTTCAGCCGTTAATCCCATTCCCCAATAATAATCTGGATGATCTTTTGCTAAAGCTGTTTCTGGAATTGGCTTATAACCTCCCATCGGAATATACGACATCGATTCTGCACCACCTGCGATGATACATTCTGCCATTCCTGTTCTAATTTTAGCAGCTGCTAATGCAATTGCTTCCGAACCTGATGCACAATAACGATTTACTGTAACACCTGGAACTTTATCTGTATCTAATCCCATTAACGAGATAAGACGTGCCATATTCAATCCTTGTTCTGCCTCGGGCATCGCACAGCCTACGATCAAATCATCGATACGTGCTGGATCTAAAGTTGGATAATCTTGCATTAAACGCTTAATTACTGTAGCAGCCATTTCATCTGGACGCGTAAAACGTAATGTTCCTTTTGGTGCTTTTCCTACAGCTGTTCTATATCCTGTAACTATATATGCTTGTTTCATTTTATTAAAAGTATTATGTATTGTTGTATTATGTATTAAGTGACTTTTTTAACTTAGCTATCATATTTTGTATATGATTCAATTCTTTCAAACATTCATCATTTTCAATATAATTAAGTTTTAATGCAATAATTAATTGAGTTTCTAATTCAAAACTCGAAGCTAAAGCAATAGATAAAAATTGATTAAATTCTTTTTTACTATTTCTACCAGCTCCTTCTGCTATATTCGAAGGAATTGATATTAAACTTCTTTTTATTTGTGATGTCAAACTATATATTTCTTCCTTAGGAAAAGATTTCAAAATTGAATAAACATAAATTGTATAATCAATTGATTTTTGCCAAACAAGTAAATCTTTATAGTTATTCATCTTAATACTTTTTACATTTTACTTAATACAAAAATCAAAATACTAGTTTCTTAAAGGTTTACCTGTTTTCAACATATGTTGGATACGCTCTAACGTTTTTCTTTCGCCACAAAGTGATAAGAAAGTTTCGCGTTCTAAGTCTAACAAGTACTGTTCTGAAACATAAGTCGATTCAGATAAGTTACCACCTGTCATTACATATCCTAATTTATTTGCAATCAAACGATCGTGATCTGAAGCAAAACGTCCAGCAACCATAGAATCTGTTCCGACATAGAACATTCCCATCGCTTCTTTTCCTAACACTTCTACTTTACGTTGAATTGGTTGTGTGTAACCTGCTTCTGCCATAATAATTGCATGCTTCTTCGCTTCTGCAATTTGGCGTTCTGCATTTACCACAACAATATCTTGCTCACGAATAATTCCCATATTCTTTGCTTCATAAGCTGAAGTTGCTACTTTAGCAGTTGCGATATTCATGAAATTATCACGCAAATGATTTACTTTTACATCATCTTTCAATGCAAATTCTGTTGCACGGCGCGCAAATTCTTTTGAACCTCCACCACCTGGGATCAGACCAACTCCAACCTCAACCAAACCAATGTAAGTTTCGGCAGCAGCTACAATTTTATCGGCATGCATCGACATTTCACAACCTCCACCAAGTGTCATTCCATGAGGAGCAACAACGACTGGAATAGATGAATAACGAACACGCATCATGGTATCTTGAAACATTTTGATTGCCATGTTCAACTCCCACCAATCTTGCTCAGCAGCCATCATCATAATCATTGCTAAATTAGCTCCAACAGAGAAATTGTCGCCTTGGTTACCAATCACAACTCCACGATAATCTTTTTCAGCTAACTCGATTCCTTTATTAATTCCTTGTAAAACTCCTCCTCCAAGAGAATTCATTTTAGAACGGAATTCGATATTAATGATACCATCACCTAAATCTTGAATTGAACATTCTTTGTTTGACCAAATTTCGTTGGTTTTTCTAATGTTATCCAATACGATAAATGCATCTTGACCAGGAATTAATTCGAATTGTTTTGAAGATTGATTATAGAATAATTTCTTTCCATTTTCAATTTTATAGAAAGAATCCGCTCCAGTTTCTGCCAATTCTTTTACCCAATCCGAAACCTTGAAACCTTCTGATTCTACTAATTGAATTCCGCTTTGTAAACCAACTAAATCCCATGTTTCGAATGGTCCATATTTCCAAGCGTAACCAGTTTTTAACGCATCATCTATTGGATAAAGAACATCGGTTATTTCTGGAACACGTTGCGAAACATAAGCAAATAATGACGCAAAATGTTTACGGATTAATTCTCCAGCCTTTCCTGTATCTTTCAATAAAACACCTAATTTATTACGCATAGAACCCGCATTTTTAGCAGTTTCTACAGCTGTAACTTTTGCACGTACCATCGGACGATATTCTAATGTATCAAGATTTAACGCAAAACGATTCGTGTTTCCGTCTTTGTCAATCTCTTTGTAATAGAATCCTTTTTTGGTTTTATCGCCTAAGAATTTATTTTCGATTAAGAAATTCAAGAATTTTGAATCTTTCAGACCTTGAATCATTTCGTCGTTTGCTGCATTTTGCTGTAAACCTTTTGTTACATTATATGCAGTATCCAAACCAACCAAATCACCCAATTTGAATGTCCCCGTTTTTGGACGACCCAAAATAGAACCTGTTAACGTATCAACTTCTTCAATCGTTAATCCAATTTCTTGCGCCAATTCCATCACTTTTGCCATCGAGTAAACTCCCACTCTATTCCCGATAAAACCTGGTGTATCTTTACATAAAACAGGTGTTTTACCTAAAAATAAAGATGCATAATTTTGGAAAAACTCAACAACAGATTGATCTGTTTGAGGAGTTGGAATAATTTCGAATAATTTTAAGTAACGTGGTGGATTAAAAAAGTGCGTTCCACAGAAATGTTTCTGAAAATCTTCCGAACGACCTTCCGCCATCAAATGAATTGGAATACCAGAAGTATTCGACGTCACTAAAGTTCCTGGTTTTCGGAAGTTGTCGACACGTTCGAAAATAGATTGTTTAATATCCAATCTTTCGATCACAACTTCTATTACCCAATCCGAGTTTTTAATTTTCTCGAAATCATCATCAAAATTTCCTACGGTTATACGAGAAGCAAATGCTTTGTCATAAATTGGTGAAGGATTGCTTTTTAAAGCAGCGTCTAAATGAGTTTGAGCAGTTCTGTTACGAACTACTTTACTCTCTAAAGTAAGTCCTTTCGCTAGCTCTTGTGGTGTAAGCTCGCGAGGAACCATATCTAACATCAAGACTTCGACTCCGATATTTGCAAAATGACATGCAATACCAGACCCCATTACTCCTGATCCTAATACAGTTACATGTTTAACGTGTCTTCTCATAATTGTTTTTAAATATTTTTTTGTCCGATATTAATTGGTTAATCTTATAAATCACTTCCAAGAAAATTTGCATTTTTTCTGGATCGATGTGATTATTAATTGATTCATTAAACTGCAAAACAAAATGTTTTGAAATATCTCTCATTCGTAAACCTTCCTCTGTCAATGTGATTAAAACACTTCGACCATCTTCTGGATTTGGTTTTCTGACGATAAATTTTCTTGCTTCTAAGTTTTTCAATGTACGTGATAAGCTCGTTGGCTCTATTCCCATTTTAGGTCCTAAAGATGTACTTGGCGTACCTCCCTTTGGATCTATTGATAATAATGTAAAAGCATACACCATAGTTGAATCGTAAGCTCCTGCTTGCTCGTTATACATTTTTTGTACAGAAAGCCATGTTGAACGCAATAAATAATCTATCGTTAAATCTTCTCTTAACATATTTTAGTGTATGTATAACAAATATAATCTTTTTTTATTATGCAAGCATAACAAAGTTTCAAAAATTAATTTATCTTAATGCAATTCATTACAATTTATTAATTTTCAGCAAGATATTAGTTTAAAATAATCCCTTAAAAATAAATACTATGAATAAATAATACTTAAATTTATTCATAATTAACCAAAAGAAAAGAATTGGTGTAAAAATACGCTATGATTAAAATCGAAAATAAATATAAAGTAGCTTTTGTATTATAAATAAATAAGATTGTAAAATCTCTTTTCAACAGCATACATTCGTAGAAATTTTAAAATATTGCTTATGGAATCAAACCATACAATGAATAAAGTAACAGCGGCAACTCTATTAATCGCATTTGGAATCATTTACGGTGACATTGGAACAAGTCCTTTATATGTAATGAAAGCGATAATTGGAGAAAATCGTGTAATTGATGAAGCAATTGTCTACGGAGGCGTTTCGTGTGTTTTTTGGACTTTATGTTTTCAGACTTCGATCAAATATGTATGGTTGACACTAAAAGCAGATAATGATGGCGAAGGAGGAATTTTTTCGTTGTATTCGCTGATCAAGAAAAAAGGTAAAAACTTAATTATTCCAACGATTATTGGCGCTTCTGCATTACTTGCAGACGGTATAATCACTCCACCTGTTTCCGTCTCTTCCGCTGTAGAAGGACTTCGGATGTTAAGTGGTTTAGAACACCTCCCTACTATTCCTATCGTTATCTTTATCCTTTCGATGTTATTTTTCTTCCAACGATTTGGAACAAATAAAGTAGGTAAAATATTTGGACCATTTATGGTTTTATGGTTTACGATGCTTTTGGGGTTAGGAGTTTTACACATCGTACATCATCCAAGTATTATTAAGGCTTTAAATCCTTACTACGCTTACAATCTTTTAATGAATTATCCTCATGGATTTTGGATACTTGGAGCCGTTTTCTTGTGTACAACTGGAGCAGAAGCCTTATACTCAGATTTAGGTCATTGTGGTCGAAAAAACATCAGAATCAGTTGGATTTACGTTAAAATCTGTTTAGTTACAAATTACTTAGGTCAAGCAGCATGGTTGATGCATCAAGATAATCCAATGTTAGACGGACGAAATCCTTTTTACGAAATGATGCCAGAATGGTTTCTAATTCCTGGAATTTGTATTGCTACTGGTGCAGCTATTATTGCTTCTCAAGCTTTAATCACAGGTTCATTTACCTTGATCAACGAAGCTATTAACTTAGGTTATTGGCCAAGAACATTGATTATTCAACCTAACGAACACAAAAGTCAGGTTTACATTCCTACAATCAACTTCTTATTGTGGGCAGGTTGTGTATTTATCGTCTTATATTTCCGAGACTCTTCTCACATGGAAGCCGCTTATGGACTTGCAATTACCATTACCATGTTAATGACTACTTTTTTGTTATCGTATTATCTAAATTATTACACCAAATTCAACAAACTATTTATAGTTGCTATTTTATCTATTTTTGTCGCTATCGAAAGCTCTTTCTTTATCGCGAATGTCGTAAAATTTGTAGATGGTGGCTATTTAGCCCTATTAATGGGATGGTTGTTCTTCGTGATTATGTATTGTAGTTTTTATGGTAAAATTCTCAATTCACGCAACCTCGAATTTGTCAAAATAAAGCGATATGCCAATGTATTAACAGAATTAAGCGAAGACAAAACCATAAACAAATATTCGACTTTCTTGTTTTATTTAACCAAATCTACCAATCCAAAAAACATTGAAAAATACAGTATTCAATCTATCCTATCAAAGCGACCAAAACGTGCAGATGTATATTGGTTTGTCAACATTAGTCGTGATAGCGAACCTTATACATTAAATTATAAAATTCTGCCAATTGTTGAGCAAAAAATATACCGAATTACGTTTAATATTGGATTTAAAGTTCAACCCAAAACAGAACAATATATCAAAAAAGTAATCAATGATATGTATGCAAATGGAGAATTGGAATTAAAATACTTGAATCCTTGTCTAAAAAAATACAATCAAGATCCTGACATGAAATTTGTATTAATTGAAAAATTCCCTTCAATTGAAACCAAACTAAGCATGAAAGAATTCTTTACTTTAAAAATATATTACATTTTAAAGAAAATAGAATTTAACATACCGAAATCTTTTGGACTTGAGAAAAATGACGTTGTAATCGAACACATACCGCTATATGTTCATAAAAACAATGTTGACAATTTGAAGAGAATCGAATAAAAATTTGAAATCCTGAAAATTAATTTCAGGATTTTTTTATTGAACCTATTTTTCATCATTCAAACTATCAAATAAATTTTATATATTTATATTCATCATAAACCATTAGATATCTATTTATTATGTTTGAAATTTATCAAGACAAAGCAGGAGAATATCGTTTTCGTTTGAAAGCTAAAAACGGACAAAATATTTTGGCAAGCGAAGGGTACAAACAAAAAGCAAGTTGCGAAAACGGAATCGAATCAGTCCGTAAAAATTCGCAAGATGATTCTAAATTTGAATTGAAAGAAGGAACTTCTGGAAAATGGCATTTCAATTTGAAAGCTACGAACGGACAAATTATTGGAACAAGCCAATCGTACGAAACAGAATCTGGTGCTAAAAATGGAATAGCTTCTGTAAAAACAAATGCGTTAGATGCAGAAGTAAAAGAAGTAGAGGGTTAAAATACAAACTTCTATAAAAAGCTGAAGCCTTGGAAAATCCAAGGCTCAACCTAATTAACACTAATATGAATTAACACTAAAAACTTATGAAGTAAAATAATGTTCACTTTATTTAAGATGCGATCTAAGCATCCAAGCAGTTTTTTGATGTTGTTCTAATAAACCAACTAAGAAATCCGAAGTTGAAATATCGTTGAACTCATCAATTTCTACTACAGCCTGCGCCAAAAAGTCTATAATCACTTCGTGGTCGTGTAGCAAATCAGCAATAAAACTTAAACTATCTTTGTTTTCTGTTTTTCTTGCCTCTGACAAATGAGCTAACTGCAAATACTCTGCCATTGTTGCTGGTGCGTATACATCTTTTTGACGTATTTTTTCCGCAACATCGTCTATGACAATTTGTAACTCGTTATATAACGTTTCAAAATACACATGTATGGTTTGAAAATCTGGACCTTCAATATTCCAATGTGCATTTCTTGTTTTTAAATATAAAATATGCTCGTCTGCTAATAATTTAATTAAAATATCAGCGATTTTTTGTTTTTTTTCTGGCGATAATAATTTCATTTGTTTAAATTTTTATATTGTCTATTTTGATTAACTTTACTACTGCAAAGATAAAACCAGAAAAGCAATAAATTATAGATTTATTAAACCTAATATCTATTCTTTTATAATAAAAAACTATGAACGACTCGTTACAATTAAAATTAATAATGATGTTTATTGAAAAACAGAATTATTATTTTTGATAGGACAAATTTATAGTGGTTTTTTCAATTATAGCCATTTTTAAACGTTAAATATTAATTAAATTTCTATGAAAAAGTTACTCTTATTTATCATTTCTTTAACCCTAAGCAGTACTATTTATGCTCAAATAAATCAAAACCAACCATTTAATAACAATTGGCGATTTGGTGGTGGTCTTGGATTATCTTTTGGTAATAATGGTTATTTTGGTTTCAATGTTTCTCCAAGTGTTGGTTACATGATTGCTAACAATTTAGAACTTGGTGCTACAGCCGGTTATCAATATGCAAAAGACGATTATGCTAAATTGAATTTATTTAATGCTGGACCTTATGTTAACTTTTTTCCAGTCGAAAATCTTTTTCTTAGAGCCAACTATATGTACTACACAGGGAAACAAAAGTATAACGAACGTTATAACTATAATTACGAAACAAATTTAGATGAATCTGCTTTATGGTTAGGTGCTGGTTATCAATCTTCTGGACCTGTAAGATTTCAAGCAGGTGTTATGTATAACGTATTATACAAAGAAAATGAAAGTATATTCTCTAGCGGATTTCAACCTTTTATGGGTGTATCTATAGGTTTATAATAAACAAAAATCCATCTCAGTCATTGAGATGGATTTTTGTTTATTATATTAATCAGATGAATATTAGAAATCTTCTTCTGATCCTTTCAATTTTTCTGCATTTTCTGCCACTTTCAACGCATCAATCATTTCTTGAATATCTCCATTCATAAAGTTATCCAAATTGTAAATCGACTTATTGATACGGTGATCCGTTACACGTCCCTGCGGATAGTTGTATGTACGAATTTTAGCCGAACGGTCTCCAGTTGACACTAAAGATTTACGTTGAGCCGAACGCTCTGAATGTTTTTTCTCGAATTCTATTTCATACAATTTTGTACGTAACAATTGCAATGCCTTCTCGCGGTTTTTATGTTGCGAACGCGCTTCTTGACAAACAATTACGATACCTGAAGGTTTGTGTGTTAATTGAACTTTCGTTTCAACCTTATTTACATTTTGTCCTCCCGCACCAGACGAACGAGCTGTTTGATATTCTAAATCTGCTGGATTAATCACCACATCCACTTCTTCGGCTTCTGGTAAAACCGCAACAGTAATCGCCGAAGTATGCACACGCCCCTGAGATTCTGTTTCTGGAACACGTTGTACACGATGAACTCCTGATTCGTATTTCATCGTTCCATAAACTGCATTCCCTTCCACTTGCATCACCAACTCTTTGTATCCTTTTCCAGATGCATCAGAAGTATTCAAAACTTCATGTTTCCATCCTCTTTCTTTAAAATACATCGAATACATACGGTAAATGTCTTCTACGAAAATTGCTGCTTCATCTCCTCCTGTACCAGAACGCAATTCAACGATAACGTTTTTATCATCTTCTGGATCTTTTGGAATCAACATCATTTTGATCTCTTCTTCCATTGCAGGAATTGCATTGATTGCTTCATCTTTTTCGATTTTAGCTAATTCAACCATTTCTGCATCAGAACCGTCATTAATGATTTCGTCTGCTTCTTCAATCGCATTTAAGTATCCTTCGTATACTTTTTGAATCTCTACGAAATCTCTTAAATCAGAATATTCTTTGTTTAATTTTGCATAACGAGCTTGATCTGTCACGATATCTGGTTGGATGATCAAATCTGCCACCTCATCAAATCGTTGTTTAATTGCTCTTAATTTATCTAATAGACCTAAATCTGCCATATACTTTTATTGGATTGCAAAGATACAATAACTCAAGTGATTCAGAAAATTTGAATAAAAAAAACCGATGAAAAATCATCGGTTTTGTATTCTAATCTTAGTTAAAAATTATTTTTTAACTAATTTTTTCACAACTTTGCTTGTGCCATTATTAATTTCTAAAATATAAACTCCTTTTGGTAAAGATGAAATATCGTAAGAATCTGCGTGTTTAAATGTTTTAACTTTAGCTCCATTTAGATTAAATAATTCTAAAGTTACTTTAGATTTATCTGCATTTGAGTCTAAGTTTACTTTGAATGAATCTTGAACTGGATTTGGATACACACTAACAGCTTTATCTGATTTAACAGTTGATGTTCCTAATGTTTTCAATTTTCCTTCAACGGATACATTATCAATATTGATTCTGTACATATCTGATACATTAAAGTGTCTGAATGTAATATAGATTTTTTGTCCTACAAATTCTGTTAAATCTACTGATCTTTCAGTTTCTGTACCAGGCAAGTCTTTTTCGGTAAACACCTGTTTGAAATCTGATTCATTAGAAGTATCGTTAGTTGTAGAAATATAAACGGCATAATTCTCTTTGTTATACAATGGATCAGAAGCAAAAACTCCATATTTCAAAGTTGCTTTACCGTCTACATTTGTTAAATCAATTTCTGGAGATGTTATCCAGTTATCTGGAGTTAAAGGACCATAATCATTAATATAAGATGCCGAAGTAATTAATGGACTGCCAACAGGGTTACCTGATGCATCTGTTGATTGAACAGCTGTCCAATTAAATTTGTCTCCATCTTTATCTGATAACTTCCAATCAGAAATATCTACATCGTCAAAATTATCTGACCAAATAACATCACTTGTTGGATCTGGATCACCTCCTCCTGAAGATTCTGTCACCTTTATATCATCAATTAATAACATAAACATATCAGTAGAGTTATTAACAAATGCTATTCTTACTTGCTGTCCTGCATAGTCTTTTAAATTGAAAGTTCTTTTTTTCCAATCACTATCTTCAGCTGACACGCTTAATATTTCAGTTTTAAAATCAGCTATTGCATTACCTCCTGTAGAAATCATGACTTTATAACCGTCAGAAAAATCTGGGTCTTGCGCTTTAGCTTTCCATTCTAAAACAGGATCTTTAGCATCTTTAAGATCAATAACTGGTGAAATCAACCAATCGTCTGATGTTCCTGTTGGACTGTACCATGAAGTACTCATTGCTGCAAAGTTTCCCATAGGTCCACCATAATTTCCATTATTTCCTTGTCGATCAATAGAATTCCATCCATTTGTTATGAAATTCACTGCAGACGCAGGCTTATTCTTATCATTATCTATAACTGTCCATGCGCTAATACCTGGTCCATTCCCATCAAAATTTTCTTCAAAAATTTGTGCTGATAGCGTTGCAAGAGACGATAAAGTCAATAAAGAACATAAAATTTTTTTCATAAAAAATTCATTTTAAGTGTTAATTAATATTAATGTTACTATAAACTTATAGAAAAAAAAATATAAAACACAATATTGCCTTATCAAAACGCTTAATTTATAACAATTCAAAATAAATGACATATATCACTTGTTTAAACAAAAAAACCGATGAAAAATCATCGGCTTTGTATTATATCATTAAAAATATTATCGGGTAAACAATAACTCTCTATATTTTGTTAAAACCCAATATTCGTTATCCACCATCAACTCTAACTTATCTGCATGGTAACGAATTTCGTCATAATAAGGTTTTACTTTATCACAATAAGCGTGAGCTTTTTCTTCTAAAGACTCCACCACATTTGCCTCCTTACGTGCATCCATCATCAAGTGTAATTTTGCATTTAATTCGTTAACGTGCATCGAAATTTTCTTCAAAATAATTAATTGCTCTCCAGCATATTGTTCATAGTCGTCTCCGAATATATCTTTGAATCCTTTAATATTTTTGATTAACAAGTTTTGATATTTAAAAACAGTTGGGATAATATGATTTCTTACTATATCACCTAAAACACGTCCCTCTATCTGAATTTTCTTGATATAATCCTCTAATTCGATTTCGTAACGAGCCTCAACTTCTGTATGATTCATCACATTTACTTCCGCAAATAAATCCAACGATTTTTGAGAAATTTTTGCTTTTAAAGCTGCTGGAGTTGTTTTATGATTTGATAATCCACGACGAACCGCTTCTTCTTCCCATTCTTTACTGTATCCATCACCTTCAAAAAGAATATGTTTGGTTTCTTTGATGTATTCGCGTAAAACGTTAAAAATTGCTTCATCTTTTTTCAAACCGCTTTCAATCAACGTATCAACTTCTTTTCTAAAATCCATCAATTGTTTGGCAACAATAGCATTCAAAGTTGTCATTGCGTTTGCACAGTTTGCTGTAGAACCAACCGCACGAAACTCGAATTTATTTCCTGTAAATGCAAATGGAGAAGTTCGATTACGATCTGTATTATCTAATAATACATCTGGAATTTTCCCAACGACATTTAATTTTAGATCCGTTTTTTCTTCTGGAGATAACTTCCCTGTCGAAACACCTTCTAATTCTTCCAATACTTTTGTCAATTGCTGACCAATAAAAATTGAAATAATAGCAGGAGGCGCTTCATTTGCACCTAAACGATGATCATTAGAAGCTGATGCAATAGATGCACGTAATAATTCTTCATAAATTGAAACCGCTTTTATTGTATTAATAAAAAATGTCAAGAACTGTAAATTACTATTTGGCGTTTTGCCTGGCGCTAATAAATTCACTCCTGTATCAGTTGCCAACGACCAGTTATTGTGTTTTCCAGATCCATTAACACCTTTGAACGGTTTTTCGTGAAATAACACTTTAAAATGATGACGCTCTGCTACTTTTTGCATGACATCCATTAATAATGAATTGTGGTCAACCGCTAAATTTGTTTCTTCAAAAATTGGCGCTAATTCAAATTGATTTGGAGCAACTTCATTATGACGTGTTTTGACAGGAATTCCTAACAACATACATTCGTTCTCTAAATCGCGCATATAATTCAACACGCGAGTAGGAATCGATCCGAAGTAATGATCCTCTAATTGCTGTCCTTTTGCCGAAACATGACCTAACAATGTTCTACCAGTTTGTAAAATATCAGGACGAGAAGCTGCTAAAGCATCGTCAATTAAGAAATATTCTTGTTCCCAACCCAAAGTTGGTGTAACTTTCTTTACATTTTTATCAAAAAATTTCGCCACCTCTGTAGCCGCTTCATCTATAGACAAAAGTGCTCTTAACAATGGGGCTTTATTATCTAAAGCTTCACCTGTATACGAAACAAAAACGGTAGGAATACACAATGTTGTTCCAAAAATAAATGCAGGAGAAGTAGGATCCCAAGCTGTATACCCGCGTGCTTCGAAGGTATTTCTGATTCCTCCATTCGGAAAAGAAGATGCGTCTGGCTCTTGTTGAACCAATAATGATCCACTAAATTTTTCTACTGGATCTGCTCCATCAAATGAGGTTTCAAAAAACGCATCATGTTTTTCTGCTGTAGTTCCTGTCAGAGGCTGAAACCAATGTGTATAATGCGTAACTCCTTTACTCATCGCCCATTCTTTCATACCTAAAGCTACAAAGTCTGCCATTTTACGGTCAATTTTAGTACCATAATCCATTGCAGAACGTACTGCTTTGTATGCTTCCGAAGTTAAATGCTGACGCATTACTTTGTCATTAAATACATTACTTGCAAAAATATCTGATTTTTTACCTAAATCAGGAACGCTAACCGGCTTACGATTACTTGCGGCTTTTAAAGCTTCAAAACGAAATGATGTCATAAAGAAATAATTTATGTTGTTTTATGGTACAAAAATAAATAAAAAATAAACACAAAATAAAACTACCCCCTATTTTTTAGGGGTTAATTGAAAATTAATATAATATAACACTTCGACACCCCTGTTTTAAACAGTCAATAAAATAAAAAAGTAAAATTCTTCTTTATTTTATATTAAAATGTAATTAATAGAAACGAAAAAAGCAGTTTCAACACGTTGAAACTGCTTTTAGACACTCATAATATAAAAAGTTT
Source organism: Empedobacter sp. 225-1 (assembly GCF_030328185.1). NCBI lineage: Bacteria > Pseudomonadati > Bacteroidota > Flavobacteriia > Flavobacteriales > Weeksellaceae > Empedobacter > Empedobacter sp. 225-1. The sequence continues at coordinate 20,577 of NZ_JACALO010000018.1, forward strand.
TTGGTCTATCTGAATCTATCTACTGATTTTACAAGATCATCATCCTTCTTAATCAAACGATTGGCAATTGACAGAAGCACAATCGAAGCTAAAGGAACTAATGCCCAAATACCTTTCTCAGAATTTCCTTCTCCAGGTAATGTTAATAGACAGTAAACAAAAGAACCAATTAATAAAACATTCAAAATAATATTTAACCATCCCAAGCTAATCTGTAAGCTTCGTTTTTTAAAAAACATAATGGTTAAAAACGAAATTAAAGCTGATGAGAAAAAGGCTAATGAAAAAATGTAATCTCCTTTCTCTGGATTTTGCAACCATTGTAATGGAATATCAAATAGTTTATCAAAATTCATGGCGAATATACTCGAAATTATTCCACTTAAGAATAAATATATACTTTGCTTTCTTTGAATCATTTCTTAAATTTCGAATACAAATGTAAAAAAACTTTTTGAGTTTTTATAATTATTCGTACTATTGCATTAATAAATCTCAAATTTATTCGCTTTGTAACAATTCTATTGTTATGATTCCCAATTACTTTATTGAATAAAAAAAAATATAAACACATTAATACCTTCATTATAGGATTATGTTTGATATCGAAAAATTAAAATCATTCAAATTACCAGATTTACAACAAGTTGCAGAGCAATTAAAAATCGATGGGTATAAAAAATTAAAAAAAGGCGAGCTGTTAGATACTGTCTTAGCTTTTATTAATACTCAACCAAAAGTTGAGGAAAGTGTTAAAACAAAAGCAGAAACGAAACCTGCTGTAAAAGAAAAAGCACAAGAGAAAACCGAAAATCTTCTTGTTGAAGAGAAGAAACCGAAACGTAAAAGAGTTCAAAATCCAGAAGTAGAAACTCATCAAAAAGAGACTATTCAAGAAGAAGTCAAAATCGAAAAGATGGATAATACTTCAGAAGAAATAGACAAAAATGAGGAGAAAAATCCTCGTGTTAATAAATTTCAGGAACGAGCGAACAAAAGCCAAGACCTGAAAAAAAATAACAATCAGAAGAGAAACAATCCATCTGATCAACGTAATCAAAACGAACCGTCTCAACAAAACAATCACCCCAACCAACAAAATCAAAAAAATAAATACCGCGCTGCGAATTATGAATTTGATGGAATTATCCAAACAGAAGGTGTTTTAGAGATTTTACCAGATAACAATTATGGTTTTTTACGTTCGTCAGATTTCAATTATTTATCATCTCCTGATGATGTTTATGTTTCTCAATCTCAAATTAGATTATTTGGATTAAAAACGGGAGATACAATTACAGGAGAAGTTCGCCCTCCAAAGGAAGGTGAAAAATATTTTCCTTTAATTAAAATCAAAGAAATTAACGGACGAACGCCCGATTATGTACGAGATCGTATCGCTTTTGAGCATTTAACTCCACTTTTCCCTAACGAGAAATTCAATCTTAGTAATTCAAAATCGTTATCAAATCGCGTAATTGATTTATTTACACCAATTGGTAAAGGTCAACGTGGGATGATTGTAGCACCACCAAAAACTGGTAAAACTACCTTATTAAAAGATATTGCGAACGGAATAGCACAGAATCATCCAGAGGTATATTTGATTGTTTTATTAATAGACGAACGCCCAGAAGAGGTAACAGATATGAAACGCTCTGTAAACGGAGAAGTAATTGCTTCTACGTTTGATGAAGAAGCAAATCGTCACGTAAAAGTTGCAAATATCGTTTTAGAAAAAGCTAAACGTATGGTAGAATGCGGACATGATGTAGTGATTTTATTAGATTCTATTACGCGCCTTGCTCGTGCTTACAATACGGTTTCTCCTGCATCTGGTAAAGTTTTATCTGGTGGTGTTGATGCAAATGCATTACACAAGCCAAAACGTTTCTTTGGAGCTGCACGTAATATCGAGAATGGAGGTTCTCTTACAATTATCGCAACTGCATTGATTGATACAGGTTCTAAAATGGATGAAGTTATTTTCGAAGAATTTAAAGGAACTGGTAACATGGAATTACAATTGGATCGTAAGATTTCGAACAAACGTATTTTCCCTGCGATTGATTTAGTAAGTTCTTCTACGCGTAAAGATGATTTATTATTAGACGATAAAACTCAACAACGCATGTGGGTTTTAAGAAATATGCTAGCAGATATGAATCCTGTTGAAGCAATGGATTTCTTACATCAACGAATTAAAAACACTCGTAGCAACGAAGAGTTTTTAATTTCTATGAACGGTTAAAATTGTTCTTAACATAAATTCAAAACCATCTAAAGCAATTTAGATGGTTTTTTTATTGAAGATTTAATTCTATCTGAAATTTAATATGCTGAACTAGTTCTAAAAACACATCTTTATTAAAATATTGATTTAGATAATTACTATAAATTTCATTATTTTGAAATGATTCTATTTCTATAATTAGATCATTAAAATTTATTAAAAGTTCTTCAACATCGAAAGATTTAACAGTTTTACTTATTGTATCGGAAGTAAAATCACAAGCACTTATTCCACAACACTCAAAAACACATTCAGTAGAAAGTGATTCCCAAAAGCTATAAGTTTTCACTAATAAATTATCAATATTAATAGACTTAATATCCTTTTCTAAAGGTATCCATTTTATGTATTTATCTTCATCAATCTTAATATCATCAATACAATGAATATTTTTATTTGAAAATACAGCTGCTTGAATAATATCCTTCTCTTTCTTATAAATTAATTTAAGAAACATATACAAAGAATCAATTTTTCCTTGAGAAAGTTGAATTAAAGAACTTTGAATAATACGTTTTTCATTGGAAAGCTTAGAGAAATCTATGTTATTTAATAAATAATATGCTTTATCTACTTCAGAATCTTCAAAACTTTGTTGTATTTCTTTTATTAGAGTCATACAAATTAATTTATAAAAATAAAGATATACAAAAAAAGCCCAAGAAAATAAATTCTTGAGCTTTTTTGTACCTCAGGCGGGACTTGAACCCGCACGTCCTAATGGACACAGGATTTTAAGTCCTGCGTGTCTACCAATTCCACCACCAAGGCATCCACTTCTAAGAAAGAAGTCAGAGCGGGAAACGAGACTCGAACTCGCAACATTCAGCTTGGAAGGCTGACGCTCTACCAATTGAGCTATTCCCGCGATTGTGAGTGCAAATATAGAACAGCTTTTTTAATTACAAAACTTTTAGGAAACATTTTTTTATAATTATTTTACATATAAAGCTAAGTTTCTCATCATAAAATTTTTAAGCTAAAAAATAATTTTATTTTTCTTTGATTAATTATTTTGAACATGAAAAGATTATCCTAAATAATTGCTTTTTTCCAGATTTCAATCAATCGTTCGTAAGAAAATTGGGCATTTGCAGGACTTGTACTTGGCACAGAAATATACTCTATGAATGTTTTTTTTTCAAAATATTTCCAAAATAATTGATACGCATTCTTTCCATTGAAAATTATTTTCTCGATTGTAGGATGTTCATTCAAAAATTCATCAATTTGATTTGGCGAAACATTTCTCATATCCACATCCATGCTTCCTTTTCGTTCAGCAGAATGCGCAACATCCCAAAGCGCTAACTTATTTTGTAAAATAAGTTGATTTCTTATTTCATAATCTTCTGAAAATTCTGTCTTGAAAATCTCAAACATCATTTTCCAAAATCTATTACGCGGATGCCCATAATATTGATTGACTTCTAACGATAAATCCCCAGGTAAAGAGCCAAGAATTAATGTTTTTGGTTGTTCTGATGTAATTGCAGCAAAAGATTGTTTATGCATTTTGTCTTATTCTAAAATAGAATGTACAAAAAAAGTGCTGCAAAACTGCAGCACTTTAATAAAATAATATTTTTGAACGATATAATTTTAGAAAATTTGCTCAGATATTTCTTCCCATTCTAACATTTTCTTATCTAAATCATTTTTCAAATTTGCATATTTATCCAATTCTTGTTGGGTTTGAGAACCTGCGTGTAATTTATTTTCTAAATCCGCAATCTTCGTTTCCAAATCTGATATCTCTGTTTCTATACGAGACAATTTATTTTTTAGGCGTTTCTGCTCCTTCTCTTCTTCAAACGATAAAACACGTTTAGCTTGCTCTATTTTAACCTCAATTGGCTTTTCTTCTTTTGGTGCAGCTAAAGAATTTCCTTTCTCGACTTCACGGAAATTACCCGCTTTAATTTGCGCTAAATAATCATCAATTCCAGAAAGATATTCTTTGACTTGACCATTACGGAAATCAAACACTTTGTTTACTAACCCTTCTAAAAATTCGCGGTCGTGCGAAACTAAGATTAATGTTCCTGTATATTTTTGTAAAGCTTTTTTCAACAATTCTTTCGATACTATATCCAAGTGGTTCGTCGGCTCATCCATAATTAAAACATTAAATGGACGCAACAATAATTTACATAAAGCCAAACGATTTCGCTCGCCTCCCGAAAGTACCGAAACTTTTTTCTCTACCGCTTCGCCTCCAAACATAAAAGCTCCTAAATAATCGCGAACATGTTTACGTGTTTCTTCTGTTGCAGAATTTTCTGCCTCTTCTAAAACGGTTAATTTATCATTTAGAACATGTGCTTGATTTTGAGCAAAATAACCAATCTCAACATTATGACCATGTTTAATTCTTCCTGTATAAGGTTGTTCATTGATAATTGCACGAGATAAAGTTGTTTTCCCTTGACCGTTTTGTCCTACAAAAGCTACTTTTTCACCACGATTAACATAAAATGAAACATGATCAAAAACTTGATGATCACCAAATGCAACACCAACATCATCTAATTCGAAAATAATTTTTCCTGGTTGAACTGCATCCACAAATCGGATATTCATTTTGGTTACATCATCATTTTCAATTTCGATGCGATCTATTTTGTCTAATTTTTTGATTAATGATTGTGCCATCGAAGCTTTGTTGGCTTTTGCACGGAATTTCGAAATCAAATCTTCCGTATGCTTAATCATCTGTTCCTGATTTTTTTGCGCTTGTTCTAATTTTTCGCGGCGATCTTCACGCAATTCTAAATAACGTGTATAATTTGCTTTAAAATCGGAGATGTGACGATTCGCAATTTCAATCGTACGGTTGGTTACATTATCCAAAAATTGACGGTCGTGCGAAACCAATACAACTGCACCAGGATAATCTTTCAAGAAATCTTCTAGCCAGATAATCGAATCGATATCCAAGTGGTTTGTAGGCTCATCTAAAAGCATCACATCATGTTTTTGCAACAATAGCTTTGCTAATTCAATGCGCATTCTCCATCCACCAGAAAACTCTTCTGTTGAGCGATGAAAATCTGAACTTTTGAAACCTAAACCAATTAAAATTTGTTCAATTTCAGCGTCTTTTGTGTAACCACCTAAAAGCCCGAAACGTTCTGTTAAATGCGAAATATCTTCGATTAACTTTCCGTATTCGTCCGATTCGTAATCTGTTCTTTCGGCTAATTCTTTGTTGACAAAATCAATACGATTCTGTATTTCAACCAATTGTTCGAAAGCAGAATCAGCTTCTTGCCAAACAGTTCTTCCTTGTACAAAATCAATATCTTGCGATAAATACCCGATTGTTACGTCTCCTTCGTAGACAACTTCTCCTTCTGAAGCCTGTTGACTTTTGGCTAAAATTTTAAGTAACGTCGATTTTCCAGCCCCATTTTTACCTACTAAACCAACACGATTTCCTTTGTTGATGCGGAACGAAACGTTTTCGAATAAATATCTACCCGCAAAATAAACTCCTAAATTTTGTACTAATAACATTTTGCAAAAATACAATGTTTTTTGATAGTTGAATACAATGAAGTTTAAGGTTTTATACGATAACTAAAAAAATACAACAGAAAACTAATAACAACAGAAATTGTAGCAGGCACAAAATAGGCAATTGCCAAATTATTTGTTTGAATAAAATTGATTGGAAGATGTATTAATTTGAATTGAAAAACAAAGAAACACACTGCTACAATTACAACTGAAATTTTCCAATCGTAATTACGTTTATGGTTAATAATAGATGCTACAATATAACCTAAAACTATTCCTACGAAACTCAAAATCGATTTCATTATCGCCAAATGTTTTAGCTTTTCACTAATTCCAAACTCATCACTTTTACGTACCAAAAAAGCAAAATTATCTTTTCCCATCGAATGAATTAATTCAATCAAATCTAATTCTGCCAAGACATAAAATTGTTGAATTCCTAAGAATAACAAAATACTTGCAACGAGTTGAAGTACGAATATTTTAATGTTAAAGTTGTTCATCAGAAGAAAATTTAAAATCGATCATAAAAACGTTTAATATCGGCTTCTTTATCGATAGTTTGATTGTTCTCTAAAAAATCATACAATTCATCGACCATGACTGGCGCCAGCATCGTTCCACGCGTTCCCATTCCATTTAAACAAATCAATTGCTGATATATTGGATGCGCACCAATAATTGGGCGACGATCGACTACTGTTGGTCGGATGGATGCGTGCTGTGCCACAACTTCAAAATCTTCTTTGAAAAAATTCTGAACCCCATCCACCAAATATTGTTTGGCTTCTGCTGTATTTTCGTAATTGACATGATCACGATCGTAGGTTGCACCAACAAAATATTGATTATTTTCTAAAGGCATCAAAAATTCTTTTCCTTTTACTACAGCTTCAGGCAGTGTGGCTTTTGTTTCTATTTTCAACACTTCTCCTTTCACACCAATAACGGGTAGATTTTTGAAATATGGATTATTTAAAACATTGTAACCTTCGGCAAAAATAATCTTATTTGCTTCAATGTTTTTATAGTTCGTGTGATTATCGTGCATAATCAAGGATTCAAAGTCAAATTCTTCATCAATATATTGATTTTGTTCAATCAAATAATTTTTGAAATCATTCAAAAGATTAGTCAAATCAACTCGACCAGTGTGCAAAACTTCTCCCGAACCTATAGGGTTATTGATTGCTGAAAAATCATTCAATTGCTCTGTGTCTGTCGCTAAATAATCAACTAAATCTGGATGAGTCATTGCTTTTTTTAGCCATGTTTTTTTCTCTTGTTCATCATTAAAAACACGATAAACTGGAAAATTGTAGATGTATTTTTCGTTCAATAATTCTTCAAACTGACCAAAAACTTCGCGCAAACGATTAATTTGATTTGTCGCATTCCAAACAATTGAAAAACGTTTTAGCACAACCGGATTGAATATTCCTGCTGCAATTGCCGATGCTTTATGAAAATGATTGTCAATCACTACAAAAGATTTATTTTCTTGCAATAATTTCATCGCCATACAACTTCCTGCAACACCTTGTCCTACGATAATATACTCTACTTTGTTCAATTGATAAAATTTAAGAACAAAGGTAGATAATGTTTCTATTTTTATTATCTTGTTATACAAAAAACATCCATATTATGCAAATACTCTTTATTTTTCTTTCTTGCCTTATTCTTATTTCGGTAATTATTCCTTTTTTCAAACATAATCATTGGTCGGTAAGAGTTTTTGATTACCCACGTTTTCAAAAGCTTATTTTAGTTATTCTCACTTCATTTCTATTCATTTTTGTAGAGAAAAATTCGACTACGATTAGTTTGTTCGTATGTCTTATTTTTTCAGCAATTTATTTGCTTTGGGTCATTCTTCCCTATTCGCCTTTTGGAAAAAAAATGATCAATCAAGTTGAATTAAAACCGAATGAAAAACCTTTAAATTTATTAGTCTACAATGTTTTGCAAGACAATACAAAATACCAGAATTTAGTTCAATTAATCAAAAAACGAAATCCCGATATTGTGTTTCTTCTGGAAACGAATAATGAATGGATGAATCAAATACGTGAAGCTACAAATGATTATGAGTATAAGATAGAAGTTCCTTTAGACAATACTTATGGTTTATTATTCTACTCGAAATTACCCATTAAAAACCAAGAGATTAATTATTTAATTAGCACTGAAATCCCTTCAATTATTGTTGACATCGAGTATAATAATCAGATTGTACGTTTGTATGGTTTGCATCCTACACCACCTGTTCCACAAGAAAATGAAGAAAGTACTGAAAGAGATGCTGAAATTTTAATGATCGGAAAACAAGCCAAAGAATACGGAAAAGCATGTATCGTATTTGGTGATTTAAATGATGTTGCGTGGAGTAGAACAACCCGCCTGTTTTTGAAGACATCTCAACTTTTAGATCCTCGAAGAGGTCGTGGAATGTTCAATACTTTTCATGCGCATCATTGGTTTTTACGTTGGCCTTTAGATCACTATTTCTTGAGCTCTCAATTTCGATTAATTGAAATGATTAGAGAAGATAATATTGGTTCAGATCATTTCCCAATTGGCTTAAAAGTCGTTTTAAGAAGTGATGATGATTCAGGAGAAATGAAGTTAGATCAAGAAGAAAAAATAGAAGTTGAAGAAAAAATAGGAGATGGAATTGAAAAAGGTGATGCGAATTAAATTTTAGATTTTAGATTTTAGATTTTAGATTTTAGATTTTAGATTTTAGGTTTTAGGTTTTAGATTTTAGATTTTAGGTTTTAGGTTTTAGGTTTTAGGTTTTAGGTTTTAGGTTTTAGGTTTTAGGTTTTAGGTTTTAGGTTTTAGGGAATAACTAAATTCTGGAAAAAAATATTGTAGAGGAATTAAACTATTTTAAATAAAAAAAGCTCCAATCTTGAGATTGGAGCTTTAGTTTTATAACATTTTATTAATAATTCCACATATCGGCTTCTGCCTGAATAATAGAATTTCTAATTTTATGATGTTCTTCTAATTGTCCCTTCGAATCATTTGGAATATAATCCTCAATCATCTTCGTTCCATACATGGTTTGCGCTTTGTAAATAACAGAACTAAATCGTCTTGCATTTAACATCTCATCATAAGTAATCGCGGAATTAGAGTTGCTTGGATTGAAAACAGTTGCATTTACCAAAACATTACGTGCATCTGGATACCAAATCCAAAATAAATCGACATACGTTCCGTCTGCAAATTCAGTTCCCAAAGATTGTGCATCTGGTCCCATGATCGCTAATCCTAACAAACGATATTTTAATTCTCCTAAACGACGATCAATGTACCAAAGACCTTTCGTTTTCACCATTTTAATATCATCAGATTTTACTTTGTAATTGAAAATAGCTGCTTCGTCAGGATTTTCACCTGCTGCAATCATATCATAGTAATACTGTTGAGTATCTTTCTTTTCGTTACGAGCCATGATTTGATCAAAACTCATTTTAGTCTGAAAGTACTCATCATCGTATACTTCTTTAATTTTTTTAGTACGAACTCCGTCAACTAAAACATCATACAATGATTTTGAATTCTGTACTAATTCATCACCAGATCTATAATAAGGTTGATTTAGACGCTCGTTCAAATCAATGACTTCCCATACAACTTTCGACCATAAAACATCTTTATCCTCGATAAAGCCATATTTCATTGGATCTTGTGCCGTACTTACAGTATCTCCAGCTTCATCAACTCTTGTTCTATTTTCGCGGTCTTTTCTCAACTGTTCTGGTGAAACAGCATTAAGAACATTTTGCGCCATTGTAAGGGTTGAGAAAAAACTCATTAAACCAAACAAAAGATATTTCATATGCTAAATTTTATTTTTTTGTTTATTGTACTTGAATTGCAATTGATGATGCTTCTCCTGTTTGACCAGAATTAGTACGATATTTAATATCGAATACACCAATTATATCTCCTTTTTTCGCTTTCGAAATTGCACCTGCGGCTCCTGACATTTTACTTCCTGTAACACGTACTGTAGCTTGACCTGGTACACGAACATTAAATGATGTTACTTCTCCTGAAATTGGGAATAAGAAATCTGGCCAGTCTACACGAATTGTTTGTGCTGCAATTCCATTATCTGGAATAGCTGGACTCGTTTTTCCTAAAATAACACCACGTGCTGGTGGAACTGGTTTGATACGGAAGGTTTCACGAACAGATAATGTTTTACCTGAACTTGCTTTCGTTGTAGCAGTGAATGTTACTTCACTTCCTCCACCTGGCGTGTAATTCCATTTGTTAGCTCCTGCTCCAGAAACAGAACCTGATGAAGCATTTAAACTTACTGGTCCATTTGCTCCATTAATTGTTGCAGAGATTGGGTTGGATACTCCACGGTAAACAACACGTAGATTATCGGCAACAATAGAACCTCCTGTTGGATCTTTCTCAATGATTTCAGCAGCTTTTTTATCTAAAGTTTGCGCAACAACTTGATATGTTGAAGGTGCGATATCAACCTTTTTAGTTTGCCCATTCGATACATAAGTAATGCTACCAGTTAATTGATGCATACCTACAGATCCTGTATTTAATTTGATTGATGCTTTACCATCTATTACTTCTGCGTTTCCAACACTTGTAGAAACAGAACCTTTAATCGAATTATCATAAGCTCCTAAGACAACATTAAGAACAGCTTCGTCCCCAACTTTAACAACTCCTGGAGATAAGAATAAACCTTGGAACGCATCCAATTCAATTTTCTCCTCTAATTTACCAGATAATAATGCTCTTACCAAGTTACCTTCTTCTGTGCGAGCATCCATTTGCATCTTAGATAAATTTGTTAACGATGCAATCATTGGTTGATCATTAAACTTTTCCTCTACCCAAGTTTGTTTTTTAGTTTTTGATTTCGTTCCAAAAAATTCGTTGATACGAGCTTCAGCATTTTTAGCATCTGGACTTTGTTTTGCAAAAGTCATTAAGAAATTTCTGAATGCGTCAACTTTTCCTGTGAATTCTTTGGCTTTCTCATTTCCAGAATCACCTCCTTTTCCTTTAAAAAATAGAGATACAACTGGTTCCGTGTTTGATAAAGCATTATAATCAGTTTCTTCTGATCCTGAGACATAATCAGACCCTTTTAATTCTTTTTTCAAACCATCAATGTAAGCTACAAACTCATTTGTTTGTCTTTTTACCTCAGCAGCTTGAGCTTGAGTTTTTGCGTACGTTGAATCATCCTTCACTTTTAGATCAATTTGATCATAGAAGGTATCGTTATTTGTTTTCGTTAAAGTCGTTGTTGACTCTAAAGAAGTATTTATCGTTTCGAACGATCTCAAAACCTCACGATCCACGTTCAAAGCCATCATTGCAATGAACACGAGATACATCAGGTTAATCATCTTCTGACGTCCGGTTAGTCTACCTCCTGCCATAATAATTTATAGAATTAATGAATAATTAGTTTAATTTATCGGATCAATGAATTAGTTATTTTTCATTGCAGAAAGCATACCTCCATATACTTTGTTCAATGCATTAATATTCGAAGAAAGCTCTTGCATTTCTTTTAAGAATTGCTCTGAACTACCTGAAGATTTTTGCATCTCTTCGATAAATTGTTTATTTAATTCTACTTGTTTTTGGCTATTTAAAATTTGCTCAGCATAGACTGCATTCAATTGGCTAATGTTATTAGATGCTTTTGCAATTTCGTTGCTGTATTGTTCTGTAGAAGCTACAGCTGTTGTCGTTGTATTTAATTCGTTTACTGCAGATCCAAATTTATCTAATGATCCACGTAATCTTTCAAACACTTCTTTGTCTAATTTAGCATCAGCTAAAACTTTATCTAATTCAGCTGTTAAGTTGTTTCCTGCTGTTGCAACTGCAGCTGTCTTTCTTTCTACTGGCTCACCACTTAATAATTCTGGATACGCTTTTTCCCATTCATAGCTACCTTGAGGTTTATCAAAAAATGCTGAATAAAAGAAAACGAATGCTTCAGCTACTAATCCAATGGTTAAGATTAAATTGGCTGAAATTGGCCCTAAATTTGTATGAGTAATTTTACATAATGCCCCGATAATTACTACTGCGGCAAAGAAATTATACAAAAAATTTGTAAGACGTTCTTGTTTTGAAGCTTGTAATGCCATATGATGCTTTTTATTTTTTTTTAATAGGTTATTTAGTTTTTCTGTAATTTACTTTTGATCCTTCTGGGAAAGATTGAACTGTACGGAAGCCAATAAAACTTCTAGCTGAATCTTTGTGTTCCCAATCTCTTGATGAAGTCATTAATAAATAACCGACATCTTTCCAAGATCCACCACGTACGCTTCTATTTACTTCTCCTGACATTGTAATTGAAGGATTAAGTGTTGAAGACATGGTGTAAGAAGATCTGTTATAAGGTGAACTTGTCCATTCAGCTACGTTACCCGCCATATCATACAAACCATATCCATTCGCTTTGAAAGTTTTGATTGGTGCTGTGTACATATAACCTGTTTTCTTTCCGTCGTTGATTTCTAAATAATCTCCACGTTTTGGTTTGAAGTTCGCTAAATAACAACCTCTATCGTCTGTTAAGTAAGGACCTCCCCAAGGGTATGGAGCGTTTTCTAAACCTCCTTTCGCTGCGTATTCCCATTCAATTTCTGTTGGTAGACGATAGCTAATTACCTTCACTTGGCTTCCTCTTTTCTTCTTATTATTTAAAGCTGTATTGTGATATCTTGTGCGGAAATCACAGAAAGCAGTCGCCTGATTCCAATTAATTCCAACTACAGGATAATCTGCATAAGCTTTGTGCCAGAAATAATCTTGGTGCATTGGATCATTGTACGAGTAGTTGAAATCTCTTACCCAAACTGTTGTATCTGGATAAATATTTAAACTAAATTCTTTTCTAAAATCTACGCGAAACGTTCCACGTTTTTTCGCAGCAGCAGCTTGGTCAACTGTTACATATGAATAATTTAATTTACGCGTATCGATACGTCTCTCTCCATTCATACGTTCTTCTGGTGGATAGTACATTCCTTCCATTACCTCCGCGTAATCTACATCTGGATATTTGTATTTATCCCACTCTAGGCGTTGTTTCCAGTTTATTTTTTTTGCGTCCAATGAATATCCATCTCTACCTGTATTACTATTTTTAAGATACTCATCATATGGTGTTCCTTCTCCATCTTCGGAACCAGAAACATATGCAAAAGCACCTATTCCATCACCATCTGCACCTGGATTCATTGGGTCAAACCCTAATGCTTCAGCCTTATTTGCTAAAGCGGTACGAGCGATAGAATCTTTTACATAATTCACAAAAATCTGATACTCAGAATTTGTAATTTCTGTATCATCCATAAAAAAACCTGTAACAGTAACAGTTTTCACTGGAGCGTCATTTGTTTTTGTAAAATCATAATCTGTTTGTCCTAAAACAAACGATCCACTCGGAATCGGCACCATTCCTTTTGGACGAACTGGCGTCCAGGCTGAAGAGGTTTTCGAAACTATCTGTCCATCATTTCTATCACTACTCCCTCTGTTTTTCAACATTTTACATGATGATAAAGAAAGAGATAGCAACAATGCACTTACCAAAATTCTATTCATTCTGCTATAGATTTATTTTTATACAGGTTTTATACTTTTAGTTCTCAATTAATAAGGCTACAAATTAAGGCATTTTATTAATTGATTTTTACAATTATTCTTTATTTTTAATAAAATTTTTTGAAATACTTCCACCATCTATTTGGTATTTCTCCATTCAAGGCCTGTTCATAATCTTTTTCTGAACACGAAATAATTTCAAATTTTCGTTCTCCATCAATTGTGTTGTCAACTTCAATCCACAATTGATTAGTTACTGTATTTCGATAAAAAATATAATTATATCCTTCTGTAGGAACAAAAATTTTCTCAAAATATTGTGTATCGTCAAAACTTTTTATCTCTGGGCGATGATTTTTTCCATCAATAAAATACCAAATCATCTGTGCAATAAGCAAATGATCTAGTTTTTTATAGTTCTCGATATAGTCACAAACGTAAAGAGAAGTCAATTTATTGCTGAAGCCTAAATATCTTGTTAAGGCACAAATTTCGCGCGATGTAAAACCATTTGGTGTCATATTTTTTGAAGAAGAAAAATCTGAACCTTGCAAACTTGAAAGATTAAGCAAAGCGGCATGAATATCTCTTGAATAAGGTTCTATTTCTTTTAGATTCTCTGAAATAACTCCTAAACGAACAGCTTCAAAATTTAACTGATCCAACAAATCCAATTTTTCTTGCGCTACGAAATACGTCTGAAAACCAATATTTGTATAATCCAATAAATTGAAAGGTTCGTTCGAAATAATTTTAGTTAAATAATTAGTCTCCGTTGTTTGAGCTTCATCTTTGCCTAAACGTAATTTGTGATCAATAGTTAAATAATTTATTTTATCAACAAGTTCATCATAAGCACGATATTGCTGGTATCCTAAACTTGGGTTTCCTCCCAAAATAACTACACTAAATCCGTCTTGGATCAATCCTTTTGTTACTTCTCTAAAAACTTTCTCGGTTTCATGTTTATCTTCATAGTAATTAACATCACCAAAATCGTACAAATCTATCGACCAATTGCCCATTTGTAATTCGTACAATTGAGTTCGAATTAAGCTAAAATCTACGTCTTCGATCAAATCTTTTTGTTTCGAACGAGATTCAGTCACACCAATTATTGCAATTTTATCATTCGTATTTTCTGCTGTTTCAAGAACATCTTTACGAAATTTAATTGATGTACCTAACGCAAAAGAATTACAACACTTCGCAAAATCTTGTAATTCTTCAGAAACGGGTTTTAAAAAGTCGTTGTACATTACTTTTTAGTCGTTGGTTTTTTAGTTGTCGTTTTCTTGGCAGTTGCTTTTTTAGCTGGAGCTTTCTTTGTAGCAGTTTTCTTTACAGGTTTAGCTGCTTCTATCAATTTTTCTACCTCAGCCAAAGTCAACGCTTCTGGATTTGTTTCTTTTGGTAATTCAACTTTAATTTTTCCTTGAATTAAATTGAAACGTCCCCAACGCGCTTTTTCTAAACGAATTTCTTGTTCTGCCCATTCGCGAACAACACGCTCAGATTCTTTGCGTTTTTTATCTTCAATCAATTCGATAATATCCGCTTGTGATAAATGATCGAAATCGTATTTTTTTGGAACATTGATAAACCATTCGTTCCATTTGATAAATGGTCCAAAACGTCCTTTACCTTTTGTTACATCATATCCTTCGTATTGTGCAATCGGCGCATCGGCTTTTAACTTTTCTTCGATTAGTTCTACCGCACGTTCAAATAATAAATCCATTGGATCTTCTTCTTTCGGAATCGAAATGTATTTATCATCAAACTTTACGTAAGGGCCGAAACGTCCAATATTCACCTCAACTTCGTGCGCTTTATACTCACCCAAAGTTTTTGGTAATTCGAATAATTTTAATGCTTCTTCTAATGTAATATTATGAATCGATTGATGTTTTTGAAGACTCGCAAAACGTGGTTTTTCCTCATCCTCTGCTTCTCCTATCTGAATCATTGGTCCAAAACGCCCAATACGTGCATGTACTTTTTTACCTGAAGTTGGATCGATTCCCAACTCTCGTTCTCCTGTTGCACGATCTGCATTTTCTTGAACATCTTCTACCGTTTGATGAAATTTTGTATAAAACTCATCAATCATTTTTGTCCAATTCAATTTACCTTCTGCAATCTCATCAAAACTATTTTCAACACGAGCAGTAAAATCATAATCCAACACGTTTGTAAAATAATCTACCAAGAAATCATTTACCACAATTCCAATATCAGTTGGGATTAATTTGCGACGATCTGCACCAAAAATTTCTTTTTGTTGTGCTTTTTTGATTTGATTATCAACTAATGTTAACGTATTGTATATTCGTTCTTGTCCATCCAATTCACCAACTTCTACGTAACCTCTATTTTGGATTGTAGAGATTGTTGGGGCATAAGTTGAAGGTCGACCGATTCCTAATTCTTCTAATTTTTTTACCAAAGATGCTTCTGTATAACGAGCAGCAGGACGAGAAAATCGTTCCGTACCGTTAATTTCATCCGCTTTCAATTGCTCATTTACTTTTACGCTTGGCAACAATACTTTGTCATCATCCGTATCTTCGTCATCATGCGATTCTTGATAGACTTTTAAGAAACCATCAAAAACAATCACTTCTCCTTTTGCTTGAAAAATAAAGTTGTTTTTGTTGTTATCAATATCAATGATTGTTCGCTCTAATTCGGCATTTGCCATTTGAGAAGCAACTGTACGTTTCCAAATTAATTCGTATAGTTTACGCATCGAATCGTCTGCATTTATCGAATGATTTTCGAAATGCGTAGGACGAATTGCCTCGTGCGCTTCTTGTGCGGAAGAGTTTTTATTTTTATACTTTCTGATCTCAACATATTTGTTCCCGTAAGCAGATTCTATCTCTGCTTTAACTGCAGTTAATGCATCATCAGATAAATTCACACTATCCGTTCTCATATAGGTAATATGCCCAGATTCATACAACTGTTGCGCTACACGCATTGTTCTCGAAACAGAAAAACCTAATTTACGAGAAGCTTCTTGTTGCAATGTAGATGTTGTGAATGGTGCTGAAGGCGTACGTTTTGCAGGTTTTTTCTGTAAATCATTTACTTTAAAATCTGCTCCAACACATGTTGCTAAGAAATCTTCAGCTTCTTTTAACGTTGAAAATTCTTTTGTTAAAACTGCTTTTAATGTTCTTCCTTCATTTGTTTCGAAAATTGCGATGAATTTGTATGATGAAACTGGAACAAAGTTTTGAATTTCTTTTTCGCGCTCCACAATCAATCGAACAGAAACCGATTGAACACGTCCTGCTGATAAACCTGGTTTGATTTTTTTCCATAAAATTGGTGACATCTCAAAACCAACTAATCGATCCAAAACACGACGAGCTTGTTGTGCATCTACCAAATTCTCATCAATTTCACGTGGATTATCTACTGCACGTTGGATAGCTTTTTTCGTAATCTCATTAAAAACAATACGTTTTGTATCCTTTTTTTCTAACCCAAGAACGTGATATAAGTGCCAAGAAATAGCCTCTCCTTCACGGTCCTCATCGGATGCTAACCAAATTGTTTCGGCTTTAGAAGACAATTTTTTTAGTTTACTTACAACATCCTTTTTATCAGGTGTTACTTCGTAGATTGGCTTATAATGATTCTCGATTTCGATTCCCATTCCTTTCTTTGGTAAATCGACTACGTGACCAAAACTTGACTCCACGATAAAATCATCACCTAAAAAACCTTGAATGGTTTTAGCTTTTGCTGGGGACTCAACAATAACGAGATTTTTAGACATATTGTTTTCTTAAAAAATTTCTGCAAAATTAATAACAAAAAAATGAAGCAGCCAAAAATGATTTTCAACTGCTCCATAATTTTATCTATTTCATATAAGGATTGTCCTTATAAATATCTGTTCCGATTTGTTCTATTTCTGATTGTTGATCGTCAAAACCAACCACTTCCCTATACAGTATATACATCATCACGTACACAAATGGAATTGCTGGAATAAGTCCTACACAACATAAAATAAAACCAAGAATTATAATTGCTATTCCTAATAATAAGACAACAAAGAAACTTCCAAAGTTTTTGAAAGCTAACTTCATACTATAATTTAAGGCTTCTTTTACATCAGCTGATGCAAAAATAATTAATGGAACTGCTAACATCCACATCGTATAAACAATAAAACCTGGAACTAAACATAACGTTAACCCAATACTACCTACAATTTGAACGACTAATGTAACAAGAAAAAGATTCAAGAACTTTCCATCTTTGTAATGAATAAAAATATCACTCAATTCTGGATTCTTTTTATAATCATATTTATAAGCCATTGTATAAATACTATATAATATTGGATACAAAACAGCTGATAAAATATTCGTCAAGAAAATAGACACCATTGCAGAAGTGCTCGAAAAAATTTCTTGGTACATTTCCATTACAGCTTCTGGATCACCACTACTTGTAATTGCTTGAATCTCCTCTTCATCCATAGAAATAGGAAAAACAAGTCCTACCAACATATTCAAAATCCACAAAGTGATAAAATAAATTAACACCGCTAAAATCGCATAACCTGCAATTCCTTTAAAAATATCGCCCGCTTTTTCAACAACTTGACCAGCTTTTAGCTGAAAGCCATTCTGAAGCTTTTCTTCTATTCGATCTTGTACTCTCTTATCCATATTTTTTTTTAAGTATTTCGTTTTCTCAAATCTACAAAATGTTAATAAAATGCAAAAGAAAAATTTACTGCCAATATGTCACATAGTTTTATTATTTTTGCACGATAAAATATCCATTTTAGAATGCATACAGAAGAAAAACATATAGATGAAGCAAGACAAGGAGAAGCTTTGATGACTGCTCCTACACGTAATGCTACAAAGAAATTATTCTTAGAAAGTTACGGATGTCAAATGAATTTCTCAGATAGTGAAATCGTTGCCTCTATTCTAAATAACGAAGGTTACCAAACAACACAAAAAGTTGACGAAGCAGATTTAATCTTATTAAATACATGTTCTATTCGAGAGAAAGCAGAACAAACTGTTCGTAAACGTTTGGCAACTTTGAACGCCATCAAAAAACAAAATCCAAGTCTTAAAATTGGTGTTTTAGGTTGTATGGCAGAACGATTAAAACATAAATTTCTTGAAGAAGAACATTTAGTTGATATCGTTGTTGGACCAGATGCATACCGTGATTTACCAAATTTATTGAATGATGTAGAAGATGGTCGTGATGCAGTAAATGTACAATTATCAAAAGAAGAAACGTATGCAGAAATTTCTCCTGTTCGTTTAGGAGGAAACGGCGTAACTGCTTTCGTTACGATTACTCGTGGTTGCGATAACATGTGTACATTCTGTGTTGTTCCTTTTACTCGTGGTCGTGAACGATCTCGTGATCCACATTCTATCTTAAATGAGTGTAAAGAATTAGCAGAAAATGGATACAAAGAAATCACACTTTTAGGTCAAAACGTCGATTCATATTTATGGTATGGTGGAGGTCCAAAAAAAGATTTCAAAAATGCAACAGACATTCAGAAAGCAACAGCAGTAGATTTTGCACAATTATTAGACATGGTTGCAACGCAATTTCCTAACATTCGTTTACGTTTTTCTACTTCTAATCCACAAGATATGGAAGAAGGCGTATTAGAAATGATGGCGAAACATAAGAATATTTGTAAATACATTCACTTACCTGTTCAATCAGGTTCTACAACTGTTTTAGAACGTATGAATCGTCAACACACGCGTGAAGAGTATTTCGAATTAATTGATAAAATTCGACGCATCGTTCCAGATTGTGCTTTATCTCATGATATGATTGCAGGTTTCTGTGGAGAAACAGAGGAAGAACATCAAGATACTTTATCGTTAATGGAATATGTGAAATATGATTTCGGTTATATGTTCGCTTATTCTGAACGTCCAGGAACACCTGCACACAAAAAAATGCCAGATGATGTTCTACCAGAAGATAAAAAACGTCGATTACAAGAAATCATCGAAATGCAACAAAAACATTCTGCTGAACGTATGAATGCTTATGTAGGAAAAGTACATGAAGTATTAATTGAAGGAAATTCTAAACGTGACGAAAATTTCTGGTACGGACGCAATACCCAAAATGCAGTTTTAGTATTCCCTAAAGTCGAAGGAACTAAAGTTGGAGATTTTGTCAACGTAAAAGCAAATAGCTGTACAACTGCAACCTTAATTGGTGAAATGATTGAAGGATAATTAATTCTTTTTAACAATCAATCTGTCAATTATATACAACAATAAAATTCGTCAATTCGAGTGATTTTTATTAATGAAATGATTAAAAATTGTATCGAGAATAGATTTTTACCCGAAATGACGGTTTTAATAAGACAATAATTGAAATTTGATAGATCATTTTTCAAAAACCTAAAAAAATAAAACATGGATTCTTTACAAACAATCAAACAACGTTTTGGAATCATTGGAAATAATGTAGCCTTGAATCGCGCTTTAGAAAAGGCCGTTCAGGTTGCACCTACCGACATTTCTGTTCTTGTAATCGGAGAAAGTGGTGTTGGTAAAGAGTTTATTCCAAAAATTATTCACAATCAGTCTGCTCGAAAACACAACAATTATATTGCTGTAAACTGTGGTGCAATTCCAGAAGGAACAATCGATTCTGAATTATTTGGGCATGAAAAAGGAGCGTTTACTGGAGCTACTCAAACGAGAAAAGGGTACTTTGAAGTTGCTGATGGTGGAACAATTTTCTTAGATGAAGTTGGTGAATTACCTTTAGCAACGCAAGTACGTTTGTTACGTATTTTAGAGTCTGGTGAATTTATGAAAGTTGGTTCTTCTGAATTGCAGAAAACCAATGTTCGTGTTGTTGCAGCAACCAATGTAAAACTAAAAGAAGCAGTTGAAAAAGGAAAATTTCGAGAAGATTTATATTATCGATTAAATACTGTTCAAATTGATATTCCTGCTTTACGCGAACGCAAAGAAGATATTAATTTATTGTTTCGAAAATTCGCTTCAGATTTTGCGAATAAATATAGAATGCCACACATCGAGCTATCGCCAGAAGCTCAAAATTATATTGCAAATTATTCTTGGCCAGGAAATGTTCGTCAATTACGAAATTTTGCTGAACAGGTTTCGGTCATAGAAAAAGAACGTGTGATTTCGTTAGAAAAAATCATCGAATTATTACCTAATAATTCAAATATGTTAACGGTTACAAATAAATCAAAAGACGGAAGTTCTTCTGATTTTATGGAACGTGAATTATTGTTCAAGGTTTTATTGGATATGAAAAAAGATTTGAACGATTTGCGTGCATTAACTTTAGATTTGATTAAACACAAAGATGTCGATGATTTTAATGGCAACACACAAGAATTGATTCAACGTGTTTACCAAGATCAAAGCGATACGGAAGAAGATTTTGTTCCAAATCACTATAATTTAGTTCCAACAAATTCAGCTTCAAAAGCACCTGCATATCAACAACCACAATACGATTATTCGAACGACGTGTATGATGTAAGTCCAATTGAGGAGCCAGAATCGCTTTCTTTACAAGATAATGAAAAAGAAATGATCAAATTGGCATTAGAAAAACACAAAGGTAAACGCAAAATGGCGGCTGACGAATTAGGAATTTCTGAGCGTACATTGTACCGTAAAATCAAACAATATCATTTGTAATATGAACAAATTAAAACAAGTTATTCTTAGCATTTTTGCTGTTTTTAGTTTAACAGGTTGTATAAAATATTCGCTTTCAGGAGCTGCAATTCAACCAGATTGGAACACAATTTATGTCGCTACTTTTCCGAATTATGCACCGCAACAAAATCCCACGTTAAGTCAAGATTTAACAATTGCTATTCAAGATATTTTCAGAAGTAGAACGAAATTAAAATTAAATTCGAACGAAAATTCTGATTTAATTATCGAAGGTGAAATTACAGGATATGACGTTGTTCCAGAAGCAATTCAATCGAATGATATTGCAGCGAAAAACCGTTTGACGATTTATGTAAAAGTACGATACATCAACAATAAAGACGAATCAAAAAGCTACGACAGAACATTTTCTGCTTTCCAATTATATGACGGAAACGCAATGCTAAGTGCAGTAGAATCGTCAATTGTTCCTTTAATTATTGATGATATTCGCGACCAAGTTTTTGCGTCGATTGCGATGGATTGGTAAAAAAATAACCTTATATTTGAGCAATGACTAGAATTGAATATTTAGTAGCACATCCGTACGAAGTTGAGAAATCGGACATTCCTCTTCTAAAAAAAGAAGTGGAAAAATATCCTTATTTTTATACTTTACGTGCTTTGTTACTTTATGGTTTAAAAAAAGAAAATCATCCATCTTTTGAAGATTATTTAAACAAAACATCAATTCAAAGTAGTAATCGTGTCGATTTATATCATTACATCAATTCTGAACCAATAAAAAAAGAAACAGAAACAATCCCTTTGATTATTGAAGACGAAAAAGAGGAAGAATTAGTTGAAAATAAAATCAATTCTGAAGTTAGTTCAGATGAATCTACAGCTAAAATTGTTGAGCAAAACAACGATACAACCGAAGTAACTGATGAGAATATAGAAGAAAACAGAGAGCAATTTGTCAATAATATCATTTCTAAAGATAATTCCGACGATGTCAATGAAGATATTGTTGATGAAATGATCGAAAATTATACCGAAGAATCTGAATTGAGAACAGATCATGTGGTTGATATTATTTCGGAAGATGAACTAAACGAAGTCGCTGAAATCACAAACGAAGTAGTAGAAATTTCGACTTCTAAAGAAGATAAAACTTCAATAAATGATATTGCAAATGCTGTACAACAAACTTCTGAAATAGAACTAATTGAAAATAATTCTGTCAAAAATGAGGTAGAAATTTTAGCTGAAACAATTGAAGTTATCGAAGAATCGAAACCAGAAGTAAATGATCAGAAAGTTGAAATTGGAGATAATAATAACTCAGAATCAACGTTTTCTTTTACCGATTGGTTAAAAAAAGTTCCTTCTCAATCAAAAACTCAAAAAGAGATTGAAGAAGAACAAGAAATTGCTGAACGAGAAATAAAATATAAGTTGATTGACGACTTTTTGGAAAAAAATCCAAAAATCGTTCCGATGAAAAAAACAGATATTACGCCAGCTAATACCCCATCAAATTTTGTTCAAAACACAGAAGAATATTCGGATTTGATGACCGAAACCTTGGCTCAAATTTACATTGAGCAAAAAAAATATGATAAGGCAATTAAAGCTTATAAGATATTAATTTTGAAATATCCAGAAAAAAATAGTTTATTTGCAAATCGAATTAAAGAAATTGAAAATTTAAAAAACTCTAAATAATAAAATGGGACTATTTCAGTTTTTCATGATTATGATCATGATTTTATGTATATTATTAGTATTAATTGTATTATCTCAAAACCCTAAAGGAGGTGGATTATCTTCTACTTTTGGTGGCGGAGGAGGAAGCCAAATGTTTGGAGTTCAAAGAACAAATAAATTCTTAGACAATACAACTTGGGGATTATTTATCGCTGTTATTGTTTTAATAATTGGAGCAGGAATTACACACGAGAATCCAAATGCAATAAAACCTATTAAACCAAATGTAACGGCACCAGCTAATAATTTACCAACGCAACCAACACAAGACGGAGCAAGTCAAAATCAATTACCAGCTCAACCAGTGAAGTAATTTTTTTTTAGAAAAAACATAGATCAAAAAGCGAATCAGATAAATGATTCGCTTTTTTTTTACTTCAAATTAAATTATTATTCTTAATTTAGTTTTAAACATTCAATATGAAGCACTATTACTTTCTTATAATATTAATATCTATTTTTCTTATTGGTTGCGGACAACAAAAGGTTTTAAAAACAATTTCTAAAGATGAATTAAATGTTTTTAGAATTGCTTTTGACAGAAATGGCTGTAAAAATGAAATTAACGTTTTCACAAACATGAAAGATTTTGACACGTTTCAAAAATCATTAATTGTTCCTGGAGAAAGAAATTCGCCTTTAGAAATTATAGACTTTACAACCAAAAATGTAGCCGTTATTTGTAAAGCAGATATTGAACGTTATGAAATCTTAGAGTTAAAAAATGTTTCTAAAAAAAACATTTTAAAATTAGAGAAAATTAAAGATGAAGCTGACAAATCTGTCAACTTATTATTTATAGAAATTCCAAAAGAAATTAATTATTTAACACTTGAATATTAAAAATTTATGAAATCAAAATTTATTATCTTATCTCTACTTATGGGAGGAACTTCTCTTTTTGCACAAGTTAATCACTGGCAAGAATTGAAGAATAAGAATTATCAACCAACCAATTTAGTAGAAAGATCTACTGTTCCAAAAGAATTTAAATTATTTAAATTAGATGTTAGCAGTTTAGTAAACGATTTAAATTCTGTAGCAAATAAGGGAAGTAATCAACCAAATTTAGTTTACATTCCGAATGAATCGGGTGAATTGACGAAATATCTTGTAGAAGAATCATCAATCATGGCTCCTAAGCTACAAGAAAAATATAACATGATTAAATCGTATGTTGGAAAATCTGTTGACGGAAAATCTACTATCCGATTTAGTTATTCGCCTTATCATGGTTTGAGTGCAATGATAAACAAAGGAAATGAAATTTCTTATATCGATGCATACACAGAAGATTTATCTACTTATATTTCTTACAGCAGAAAAAATGTTGATGATAACACAAACTTCGTCTGTCATACAGATAATGTATATCAACAGAATTTGATCAATCAAATAACAAATGATCTACCTGTAAATAAAATTGCAAACGATGGTAAATTAAGAAAATACCGCTTAGCGCTTGCTACGACAATAGAATACTCGAGATATCATTTTAATAGAGCTGGATTAGCAGGAGGAACAGAAGAAGAAAAAAGAGTTGCTGTAATGTCTGCTATGAATGTAGCAATGACCAGAGTAAATGGTGTTTATGAAAGAGAATTTGGTGTAACAATGGAATTGGTAGAAAACAATGATAAAATTGTTTTTATCACCAGCGATGAATACACAAACAATAACGGATCAACTATGTTGGGGCAAAACCAAACTGTTATCGATAGAGAAATTGGTGTAGAGAATTACGATGTAGGTCATGTCTTTTCAACTGGAGGTGGCGGAGTAGCCTATCTAAAAAGCCCTTGCGGTTCTTATAAAGCTGGTGGAGTTACTGGTTTAAATTCTCCTATCAACGATCCTTTTTATATTGATTATGTAGCACATGAAATGGGACATCAATTTGGTGCTCCTCATACTTTCAATAATTCGTGTGGTGGAAATCGTTCTGGAGCAACAGCTGTAGAACCTGGAAGTGGAAGCACAATTATGGCTTATGCAGGTATTTGTCCTCCTAATATACAAAACAATAGTGATCCATATTTCTCAACAGTTAGTGTAAATAACATCTACACTTTTATCACTTCAGCAGCAGGAAGTTGTTCGGTAAACACAGATTCAGGAAATAATGAACCTGTAATTCAAATCGATAAACTATCGTACGGTATACCACATTCTACTGCATTTGTATTAGACGCTAAAGCTACAGATCAAGACGGAGATGCCATCACGTATAACTGGGAACAAATAGATACTCAAATCGCAACACAACCGCCAGTATCAACTAATACAGCAGGACCTACTTTTAGATCACTTAATCCTACAACAGAAAGTTATAGATATTTCCCTAATTTAAAATCCATCGTTGAAGGAAAGTTAACTTTTGAAACAAATCCAACACCAATGACTTGGGAAGTAATTCCAAGTGTATCTCGTTCGTTAAGATTCTCTATTTTAGTTAGAGATAATAATCCTAAAGGCGGACAAACAGCACGTGAAAATATTACTTTAAACGTGAAAAATGTTGGACCATTTAAAGTAACTTCTCAATCTGAAACAGATCATTGGACACATAATTTACCAGCAACTATTACTTGGGATGTAGCAGGAACTGATGCAAATGGAATTGACACACAAAATGTGAAAATTTTATTATCTGTAGATGGTGGTAAAAACTTTGATTATGTCTTAGCAGAAACAACACCAAATAATGGTACATACGAATTTACAGTTCCTTCGGATATCCAGTTAACAAAAGAAGCTCGCATTATGATCAAAGCAATTGATAATGTATTCTTAGCTGTAAATACAGCGAATTTCGAAGTTTCGGACAAATTAGCAACATTAGATCTTAACACAAAAGACCTTGCTACAATTTCTCCAAATCCATCAAATGGTATTGTTAATGTTAACTTTGCAAAATCAATTGTATCAGCGAAAGTTACCGTTGCAGATTTAACTGGAAAAACAGTTTATACAAATAACTTAAAATCAGCTAAAACTCAGCAATTAGATTTAACTAATCTACCAAACGGTGTGTACATTGTTTCTATCGAAACTGGAAGTGAGCAATTCTCAAAGAAAATTATTATTAAAAAATAATCGCATATAAAATTGCTTAAAATGCCAAGTTGTCTGACAGCTTGGCATTTTTGTTTTAAGGAATGAAATTAACTTATCCATAATGGCAGAAATTATCTATTGGCACGTTTTTCGTTGAATTAAAACCATCAATTATTAAAATAAAAATACAAATATGTCACAATTAAACATTAAACCATTAGCAGATCGAGTGGTTATTGAGCCTGCTCCTGCAGAAACTAAAACAGCATCAGGAATTATTATCCCAGATTCAGCAAAAGAAAAACCACAAGAAGGAATCGTTGTAGCAGTTGGTAATGGTAAAAAAGATGAACCAATGACTGTTGCAGTTGGAGACAAAGTTCTTTACGGAAAATATTCAGGAACTGAATTAAAATTAGAAGGTAAAGACTACTTAATTATGCGTGAAGCTGATATTTTGGCTATCATCTAAATTTAGTTGTAATTAGTAAAATGTATTAAGTACAAAGTAACTTATTTTTAATTTTTAATCATATTCGACTTAAGACTTAAGACTTAAGACAACAAAACTTATAAAAAATGGCAAAAGATATTAAATTCGATATTGAATCAAGAGACGCTTTAAAAAGAGGTGTTGATGCATTAGCAAATGCAGTTAAAGTAACTTTAGGACCAAAAGGTCGTAACGTAGTTTTAGAAAAATCTTTCGGTGCTCCACACGTAACAAAAGATGGAGTTTCTGTTGCGAAAGAAATCGAATTGGAAGATCCAATCGAAAACTTAGGTGCTCAAATGGTAAAAGAAGTAGCTTCTAAAACTAACGACGTTGCTGGTGACGGTACAACTACTGCTACAGTTTTAGCGCAAGCTATCGTTCGCGAAGGTTTGAAAAACGTTGCTGCTGGTGCAAATCCAATGGACTTGAAACGTGGTATCGACAAAGCTGTTACTGGAATCGTTGCAAACTTAAGAGAACAATCACAAGAAGTTGGTGATTCTT
Source organism: Empedobacter sp. 225-1 (assembly GCF_030328185.1). Classification (NCBI taxonomy): domain Bacteria; kingdom Pseudomonadati; phylum Bacteroidota; class Flavobacteriia; order Flavobacteriales; family Weeksellaceae; genus Empedobacter; species Empedobacter sp. 225-1. The sequence goes on from NZ_JACALO010000018.1 coordinate 47,539, forward strand.
CAGAAAAAATCAAACAAGTTGCTTCTATCTCTGCAAATAACGATGATACAATCGGATCATTAATCGCAGAAGCTTTCTCTAAAGTAGGAAAAGAAGGTGTTATCACTGTTGAAGAAGCAAAAGGAACTGAAACGTATGTTGACGTTGTAGAAGGTATGCAATTTGACCGTGGATACCAATCGCCTTACTTCGTTACAAACGCAGATAAAATGATTGCTGAATTAGAGAATCCTTACATTTTATTATGTGAGAAAAAAATCTCTAACCTACAAGAAATCTTACCTCTATTAGAGCCAGTTGCTCAATCAGGTCGTCCATTTTTAATCATTTCTGAAGAAGTAGAAGGTCAAGCTTTAGCTACTTTAGTGGTTAACCGCTTAAGAGGTTCATTAAAAATTGCTGCTGTTAAAGCGCCAGGTTTTGGTGATCGTCGTAAAGCAATGTTACAAGATATCGCTATCTTAACAGGTGGTACAGTTATTTCTGAAGAGCAAGGAATCACGTTAGAAACGGCTACTTTAGAAATGTTAGGAACTGCTGAAAGAGTAGTTATCGACAAAGACAACACAACAGTTGTTAACGGTGCTGGTGATGCAGAACAAATTAAAACTCGTGTAAACCAAATCAAAGCTCAAATCGAAACAACAACTTCTGATTATGACCGCGAAAAATTACAAGAACGCTTAGCTAAATTAGCTGGAGGTGTTGCTGTATTATACGTTGGTGCTGCTTCTGAAGTTGAAATGAAAGAAATCAAAGACCGTGTAGACGATGCTTTACATGCAACTCGTGCTGCTGTAGAAGAAGGTATCGTTGCTGGTGGTGGTGTTGCTTTTGTTAGAGCTTTAGCTAACTTATCAATCGAAACAACTAATGCTGACGAAGCTACAGGTGTTAAAATTGTAACGCGCGCTATCGAAGAACCATTACGCCAAATTGTTCACAATGCTGGTGGTGAAGGTTCTGTAGTTGTTGCAAAAGTAAAAGAAGGAACAGGCGATTTCGGATACAATGCAAAAACTGACGAATATGTAAACATGATCGAAGCTGGAGTAATTGATCCAACTAAAGTTGCTCGTGTTGCATTAGAAAACGCTGCTTCTGTTGCTGGTATGTTAATTACTACTGAAGCTGTTGTGACAGAAATTAAAAAAGATGAGCCTGCTATGCCACCAATGGGTGGTGGAATGCCAGGAATGATGTAATCATCAACTCATAACAATATCAAAACCTTGTCATAGTAATACTTTGACAAGGTTTTTTTTTGATATTGCTTATAAAAAATAAGTAACCTTGTTAAGAATTTAGAGCCTTAACAAGACCTTTATTTGATTCCATCATAACATTTATAATAAAAACTGCACTACTTCTTATTAAAACCTAAGCAGGAGTTGCACAAAAGCTGCACAGGTTTTAATTCAATCTACCTAACCTTATTATTAGCAACCTAAAACACAGTAAGGTTATGTCGATTAAACTCTTTAACTCTGCTTATAACTACATAAAAAACTTATCTGTTTCTCTTAATATACATAATTAACTTATACTGAAAGAGAAGTGTAATGTAAAAATAAACGCATAGAAAAAGCCATTCAGAACTCTGAATGGCTTTTTCATTATGTCATAAATAATAAAAACTATATAATCGTCGATTTTCCCATCAATACATTTTCAAAATTGAAATATGAATGATGATCATGATCGCTCAATAATATCTTAACAATATAATTTGACACAACAGAAGTGGAATAATCACTCGTTTCATCTAAATCTGTAGTTACAATCAAATTATTAATTGCATTTTCAACTGCATTTTCTATTGCTTTTGCACCTTCTTCTAATCCTAAATAACGCAACATCATTGCTGCACTCAAAATAGAAGCCATCGGATTTGCAATTCCTTTTCCTTTTGCTTGTGGATATGATCCATGAATTGGCTCGAACAATGCATTTTCTGTCCCAATAGAAGCCGAAGGCAATAAACCTATACTTCCACCAATCACACTTCCTTCGTCTGAAATAATATCACCAAACATATTCTCAGTCAAAATCACATCAAATTGTTTTGGATTGATGATTAGTTACATTGCAGCATTATCAACAAACAAAAAATCTAATTCAACTTGAGGATAATCATGGCTAATATCCATCGCAACTTTTCGCCATAAACGAGAAGTATCCAACACATTTGCTTTATCAACTAATGTAACTTTCTTGCGTCGTTTCATGGCTTCCTGAAAAGCCAAATGCGTAATTTGCTCGATGTCTTTTCTGTTATACGAACAGGTATCATACGCATGCGAACCATCTTGAGCCGTATATTTTTCACCAAAATATATCCCATTAATCAACTCACGAAAAATAACCATGTCCGTACCTTCTATGTATGATCGTTTCAATGGGCTTTTCCCCAACAAAGATTCGTAAGCTTTGATCGGTCGGATATTTGCAAATAAACCAAGTTCCTTTCTCAGCTTTAACAAACCTTGTTCGGGACGAACTTTAGCGTTCGGATTATTATCATATTTTGGATCTCCAATAGAACCGAACAACACTGCATCAGCATTTTTACATAATTGTAATGTTTCGTCAGGCAAAGGATTTCCTGTTTCGTCAATTGCTATAGCTCCAATTAAAGCTTCCTCAAATTCGAAATTATATTTAAAAAGTTGTTCAACTACATTCAGAACTTTTATTGTTTCCGAAACCACTTCTGTTCCTATTCCATCTCCAGAAAGTACTGCTATTTTATGCGTTTTCATGTTGTAAAGATTTATGGTTTTGTTCGTAAGTTTCTATTTTATCTTTTTGACTGATTAAAAAATCAATGTCATCATATCCATTTAATAAACAGATTTTTTTATATGAATCAACATCAAAGTTGATGGTTTGATCTTGAATTTTTAAGGTTTGTTTTTCTAAATCAATTTCAAATTCTGTTGAAGGGTTTTGGTCGATGATTTCAAAGATTTGATTTAAAACTTCATCCGAAACAACAATTGGTAAAATCCCATTGTTTAATGCATTTCCTTTAAAGATATCTGCGAAATAACTACTAATCACAACATCAAATCCATAATCCTTGATTGCCCAAGCTACGTGTTCGCGACTACTTCCACAACCAAAATTTTTACCAGCAACTAAAATTTTCCCTTCAAACTTTGTATCATTTAATGGAAAATCATTAATTCTTTCATTCTCTTGATTAAATCTCCAATCTCTGAATAAATTATCTCCAAAACCTTCTCTGCTAATCGCTTTCAAGAAACGAGCTGGAATAATTTGATCGGTATCTATATTTTCTATTTTAATCGGTACTGCCGATGATTTTAGTTGATTGATTGAATCCATCTTGTGTTAATTTTAATTGATATCAACAATTTTCCCGTGAATTGCTGCTGCTGCTGCTGCTGCCACCAAAGGACTTGCTAATAATGTTCTTGAATTAGGACCTTGACGACCTTCAAAATTTCTATTCGAAGTCGATACACAGTATTTTCCTTCCGGAACTTTATCATCGTTCATCGCCAAACAAGCCGAACAACCTGGTTCTCTCAATTTGAAACCAGAGGCTTCAAAAATTTTATCCAAACCTTCTTCTATTGCTTGCTTTTCTACTTGTTTTGATCCTGGAACAATCCACGCTATTACATTTTTATTGCGCTGTTTTCCTTTTACATAATCTGCAACTTGACGCAAATCTTCGATTCTCGCATTGGTACAACTCCCGATAAATACGTAATCAATTGGATGATTGATGATCGATTGATTATCTTGGAAGCCCATATATTTCAATGCTTTTTCAAACGATTCTTTTTCATTTTCGTTTAATGAATCTTTCGAAGGAATCATATCTTTCACCGAAATTCCCATTCCCGGATTCGTTCCAAACGTAATCATTGGAAAAATATCAGCTGCATCAAATTCTATTTCTTCATCAAAAACAGCATCTGCATCGCTTGCTAAGGTTTTCCAATACGCCACTTTTTGTTCCCATTCCTCTCCTTTCGGTGCAAATGGTTTGTTTTTTAAATAATCAAAAGTTGTTTGATCAGGTGCAATCATTCCTCCACGAGCTCCCATTTCAATCGACATATTACATACTGTCATTCGTCCTTCCATAGACATCTTTTCAAAAACATCTCCCGCATATTCACAGAAATATCCTGTTCCGGTATTTGTTCCAACTTTAGAAATGATATATAAAATCACATCTTTTGGTTGAACATTCGGATTTAATTTTCCATTGACTTTAATTCGCATCGATTTTGGTTTATTCATCAACAAACATTGACTTGCAAAAACCTGTGCGACTTGACTGGTTCCAATTCCGAATGCAATTGCTCCAAATGCACCATGCGTAGAAGTATGACTATCACCACAAACCATGCTCATTCCAGGTTGTGTAATTCCTAATTCTGGTGAAATGATATGAACAATTCCTTGATAAGGGTGTCCTAAACCATAAAATGTAATGTTATTTTTTTCGCAATTAATGGCTAATTGTTCTAATTGTTGTTTAGATAATGGATCTCGAATTGGTTGATCTTGATCGATTGTTGGCACATTGTGATCTGCGGTTGCTACAATTTGATCTGGTCTAAAAACTGGAATGTTTCTCGCTTCCAATTCAGAAAAAGCCTGTGGGCTTGTTACTTCATGAATCAAATGTTTATCAATATAAATCACTTGTGGTCCATCTTCCACCTGGCTAACAACGTGTGCATCCCACACTTTATCAAATAATGTTCTCATGCAAATTTTCTTTGTGTTGTTTGGTTAAATTGATGCATTAATCCAAGTAAATCTTCGCGAACTACTTCTTTTTTAGTATCTGCAATGGCTAAAAACTGTTCATATAAAACATCTAATTCATTTTTAGAAGTCTCAAAACCAATATCTTTTAAACGATACGCTAAGGCTGAACGTCCACTACGAGCTGTTAAAATAATAGATGATTCGTTTACACCAACATCTGCAGGATTAATAATTTCATAAGTTTCACGGTTCTTAATTACACCATCTTGATGAATTCCAGAACTATGTGCAAAAGCATTTGAACCTACAATCGCCTTATTAGGTTGAACCATTATACCCATAGTTTCTGATGTTAATTGACTTAACTCCGTTAACATTTGAGTATTGATATCTGTATAAAAATTAAGTTCTTTGTGTTGTTTAAAAATCATAACGATTTCTTCTAAAGCTGTATTTCCTGCACGCTCACCTATTCCATTAATTGTACATTCAATTTGACGTGCTCCATTTATTGCTCCCGCAACCGCATTAGCAGTAGCCAAACCTAAATCATTATGATTGTGACAAGAAATAATCACACGATCAATTCCTTGAACATGATCTTTCAAATATTTTATTTTATTTCCATACTCAAAAGGTAAACAATAACCGGTTGTATCTGGAATATTAAGCACTGTAGCACCCGCTTTAATTACTTCTTCACAAACTTGTGCTAAAAAAACATTGTCTGTACGTCCTGCATCTTCAGCATAAAACTCTACATCATCTACAAACGTTTTTGCATAAGCAACAGCTTCTACAGCGCGTTCTATGATTACCTCACGATTCGAATTAAATTTATGAATGATATGAGAATCCGAAGTACCAATTCCGGTATGAATTCTTGGTTTTTGAGCAAATTGCAAAGCCTTTGCTGCCGACTCTATATCTTTTTTGTTTGCGCGAGTCAAACCACATACAGTTGCATTCTTTACCAATTTCGATATTGCATTTACAGCATCGAAATCTCCTGGACTTGAAATTGGAAAACCAGCTTCAATCACATCTACTCCTAACTCGTCTAATCTCGCAGCAATATCTAACTTTTGTTTTTTGTTTAATTTGCAACCAGGAACTTGCTCTCCATCTCTTAACGTTGTATCAAAAATTTGAATCTTTTCAGCACTCATAGCAATTTGTTTTGATTGTTATTGTAATGTAAAAATAAAAATGTGCTAACTTTAAGTTTCTAAAACAGAATACCTTTTACAATTCTTAAAGCTGTTTTACTCGTGATAAAATATTGCTTTTCAACAACTTAACTTAAGATTAATTACAATGTCAAATTATAATAAAGATGCTCTATTTAGTTTAATAAAGTCTTTAAATCGTTCCGAAAAACGTCAATTTAAGCTTTACGTTAATCGTTTGCAGATAAATGCAGATGCAAAATTTTTGTTATTATTTGATGTATTAGATAAGTTGAATGAATATGATGAAACAATCATTTTAAAGAAAAAAATTACAACTAAACAACAATTATCAAACCTAAAAGCTCATTTATATAAACAAATTTTAATTAGTTTGAGAATGAATCCTTCTCAGCAAAATTCAAGAATGCAAATACGTGAACAGTTTGATTTTGCAACGATTTTATATCAAAAAGGATTACATAAACAAAGTCTAAAAATGTTAGACAAAGCCAAATCACAAGCCTTAGATTTTGATGAAAAAGCAATCGCATACGATATTTTAGAACTCGAAAAAATAATAGAATCTCAATTTATTACTCGAAGTATTTACGGACGTGCTGATTAATTAAACAATCTGAAGAGTTAAGTTTACAGAAATTACAAGCAAGTAAATTATCAAATTTGTCGCTTAAATTATACAGTATTCTACTCGAAAATGGATATGCAAAAGATGAAGAAGAAATAAATAGAATTCAAAACTTTTTCAATTCAGAAACCCAAAATATTAATTTCAATCTCTTAAAATTCAAAGAAAAACTTTGGTTTTACAAGGCAAATGTATGGTTGTCGATGTTAACACAAAACTTAGATTCAGCTTATGAATTTTCTAAAAAATGGGTGGAATTATTTTACGAAAAAAAAGACCGTATTCTTAGTCATCCCGTTTGGTTTATTAAAGGAAACAGCTATCTATTAAAAATTTTGTACCTGAAAAAAAATTCAGACGAATTTAAATTTTGGTTTGATAAGTTAGAATCAGCTTATGAGATTTTACCTCAAAATGATAATGTAGAAGCGCTTTGGTTCATCAATAAATTCAATAGCAAATTGAATTACTTTTTTATCAATCCAAAAGAAAATATCAGTCCTTTTTTGATTAAAGATATTCTACGAGAAATAAAATTACATCAACATAAAATCGATAATCACCATATTTCGGTACTTTACCTTAAAATCGCTGCCTATTATTTTCTAAACAACGATTGGGATCATTCGTTCGAATATTGTCAAAAAATTATCAGTAGTGAAGCGAGTATTCAGGAAGATTTACATTTTTATACATTGGTTTTAATCATGATGAATTTGTATGATTCTGGCAATGATCAAGATTTGGATACTTATTCCTATAAAACACATCAATTTTGCAAGAAAATGAAAAACAGTAACATCATTACGCGAAAAATTAGTTTGTTTTTTATTGAATTGAATGATTTGTATCCAAACGAAAAAGTAAAAGCGTTTAAAGAATTAGATCAATTTTTAAAAAATGCTGACAGCCAAGAATTATTAAGACGAAATACCAATTACATTAATCTTAGACGCTGGATAGAAGACAAAATTTAGGTTAAATAATATCTTCAAAATAATTTTAATTATTCGTTCATTATTATATATTTATAACTAATTAACATTAAAAAAAATAGTATGTATCAAGATTACAAAGTTGGTGAACACAAAGCTAACAAGGGAATTCGCTTTCTAAACTTTATAATTGATTATGTATCAATTATTTTAGTAACAATGCTTTTTTTTGGTATAATCGCAACAATTATAGTCTTAATTAATCCAGAAAGCAACATTCTATATCAGTTAGAAAATATCAATCCACTTCTCGACAGAATTATTACAGCAATTTTCTATATATTATTAATTTTTCTGTCTGAATTTTTAACCAAAGGTCGTTCTTTAGGAAAACTAATTACAGGCACTAAAGTTGTAATGATTGATGGTTCTGAACCTACTACAAAAGATTATTTTAACCGCAATCTATGTCGTCTTATTCCTTTTGACGTACTTACTTTTTTAGGAGAAAATGGTTGGCACGACAAAATTTCGAATACAACAGTTGTTAATAAAAAGGCTTTCGAAGCAGATTTATCTTATGAAGACATAATTGATACTATTGGAAATACAGAATCTGAAAGCAATATGATAAAGTAAATTCATTTCAAATCATCTCAAAACAATAATTTATGTAATAAATCATTGTTTTTACTGCATATTATTTCGTGAAAAAGGCTATTTATTAATACCTTTGCAACGTAAATATATTTTTGAAAAATGGAAAAACAACCTCAAGAGGTAGTATTAATTGGTGCTGGAATAATGAGTGCTACATTAAGCATACTTCTTAAAAAAATAAATCCGGCTATTAAGATTTCTGTTTTCGAAAAATTAGATAAAATTGGATTTGAAAGTTCTGACGCTTTCAATAATGCTGGTACAGGTCATTCTGCTTTTTGTGAATTGAATTATACACCTATTGACAAAAATGGTAATGTAAACATTGACAAAGCAATTAACATTGCAAAACAATTTGAAACTTCGAAAGAATTTTGGTCTTACTTAGTTGAAAATAATTATGTTTCTTCTCCAGAAAAATTCTTACGTCCAACTCCACACATGTCTTTTGTTTGGGGAGAAGATGATGTGAATTTCTTGAGAAAACGTTACGAAAAACTATCTCAACACCCTTTATTCAAAGACATGGAATATTCTGAAGATTTTGCAAAAATCAAAGAATGGGCTCCGTTGATTGTAAATGGTAGAAATGAATCTGAAAAAGTTGCGGCAACGCACATGAATTTAGGAACTGATGTTAATTTTGGTGAGTTAACTCGTCAAATTTTCCAAGGTTTAAAAAACAAAAACGAAATCACACTTGAAACTGAACATGAAGTAAAAGACTTAACTCGTCTTAGCAACGGTAAATGGGCAGTAAAAGTAAAAGATTTAAAATCGGGGAATAATAAAGCTGTAAATGCAGACTTTGTGTTTATTGGTGCAGGTGGAGGAGCAATTTTATTGTTGCAAAAATCTGGAATTCCAGAATCGAAAAAATTTGGTGGTTTCCCTGTTGGTGGACAATGGTTGATATGTCAAAACGAAGAAGTCATCAAACAACATCATGCAAAAGTATACGGAAAAGCAAAAATTGGTGCACCACCAATGTCTGTTCCTCACTTAGATACACGCGTTATTGATGGTAAACAATCTTTGTTATTTGGTCCATTTGCCACATTCTCAACTAAATTCTTAAAATACGGATCTAACTTAGATTTATTTAAATCTGTAAATTTAGGTAATGTAGGTTTCTTGATGAATTGTGGTTTAAACAACATCGACTTAACAAAATACTTGATCGAACAAGTGATGTTATCAAAAGCTAAAAAGGTTGAATCTTTACAAGAATATTTACCTGAAGCGAAATTAGATGATTGGTTTGAGCAAACTGCAGGTCAACGTGTTCAAGTAATCGAGCAACAAGACGGAAAAGGTACTTTAAAATTTGGTACTGAAATCGTAACCTCTCAAGACGGATCAATGTCAGCCTTATTAGGCGCATCTCCAGGAGCATCTACTTCAGTAAGTGCAATGCTAAACTTAATGAAACAATGTTTCCCTGATTTAATGAAAAACGATTGGAATGACGCAATCAAAACAATGATTCCTTCTTACGGTGAAGATTTAGGTCAAGCCGATTTAATCGAAGCTTCTCGCGCTAGAACAACAAAAGTTCTTAAAATTTTAGAATAAAAATTTTTCTTACACGCTATACAAATCCTGGTAATTTATATTATCAGGATTTTTTATATAATTTAGTTTCAGCAATATTGTATTAAACTTTACAACAACAATTAAACTTAAATAATTTCTTTCTGGGCGTTCCCTCGCCAACTAGCATCCTATTAAATTATATGAATCCCTTAGCGCTCGGTCGGGCTATCCGCTGCAATCTTTTGTTTGGAGTAACATAGCACCTAAAAACAAAATCCTTTGTCAAACAAAAGGATTTCCACTACTATCCCTAACGCGGGTTTTAAGTTATAACCATAAGACATTAATAAATCTGTCATTCTGTGAGTTTAATGAAGAATCTCAACTATTCGTCAATTCGAGTAAAAATCTGTGATTTTTGTATCGAGAACTTAGACCAAAAGAACGCATTTCAGCTGCGTGAAGCTCTAATATCTAATTACTAATATCTAATTACTAACATCTAATTACTAACATCTCAAAAAAATCTAAACACAAAAAAGCCTCAAGATTATTTCTTGAGGCTTTTGATAAAAACTGGCGACGACCTACTCTCCCGCAATAGCAGTACCATCGGCGCAGGCAGGCTTAAC